>JAFGDX010000074.1 GCA_016931875.1 Prolixibacteraceae bacterium | reverse complement strand
TTATGGATGCTTACACAACCAATCCCGGACTGGATATTCTGTTTCGCAAAGATGGTTTTTTGGCTCTGGTGGGAACCAACAATGGCCGGGTAAACTACGGCCGGGGAGGCAATTTGGGAGAAGACCTGGTTTTTAACTGGAAAGTGGGATACGATAAAAACGTTAACGAAGACTTGCGTATTCGTGCCACCTTGTCGGGCTTTCATGTGGGTGAAGGTCATAGCGGAGCTTATTTGTGGGGGGGCGACCGTGCCGGAGCGCGTTATTACAATGTAATGCAAACCGCCGATGCTGAAGGTGATAATTTCCGTTCGGGACAATGGACTCCGGGAAGCGGCCAATCGGAAATGAACAGCTACATGGCTAATCTTTTTGTTCAGTTTCACGGGCTGGAAGTATTTGGTATTTACGAAAATATGAAAGGGGTAAGAAACGAAGCCGACCAGCATTTCACACAAACTGCCATTCAGGCGCTTTACCGAATGGGAAGTTTTTATGTTGGCACACGCTACAACAATGTTTCAGATAACGATGGTTCATCGGTAAACCGTACCAATATTGGTGGCGGATGGAACATGACCCCAAATGTTCTGATAAAACTGGATTATGTTACACAAAACTATGAGGGGCCTGCTCACGGATCTATTGAAGGAGGAAAATTCAACGGAGTAGTTCTGGAAGCAGGGATTGCGTTCTAATCAGTAAAAGGTAGTATTTGGTTACCCGGTAAAAATTGCCGGGTAACCTTTTGATTTTTATTCACAGAGCAATGTTTAACTTTTTCAAATTTTACATTTCGGTTTTAACCCTGCTTTGTATGCCTTTTTTTTCGTTTGCAATCGACAAAAACAGATTGAAAACAGATGAGGAATGTATCAACTATGTTTTAATTCAGGGTTCTTCCAACATCAATCAATTTGAATTTGTCAACTTCGACCCCAACATAAATCTTTCCAACAGCAGAACACAAATCCAGGGAAGTTATCAAAATATTCAAATTCCGGTAAACAAATTTTCGGGCCCCAACAACCGGATGCTCAACGACTTTTTTGAAATGCTAAAAGCCTCGAAACATCCGTATATCAGAATTGAAATTGAACCCCGGGAAAAAGCTGATTTTGATGAGGTAACCGGACTCACCAATTTCAGAACAAAAATTTCAATTGCCGGAAACACTCATACCTTTATTATTCCCTGCCAAATTAGCTTTTGTGAAGATTCGGAAATGGTTCTGGAAGGCGACTTAGAGATAGAACTGTCTGATTTTGAAATTAAACCACCAAAAAAACTATTGGGTGCAGTAAAGGTTCATGATGAAGTTTTTATTACATTTGCTTTTAAATACGATTTAAAAAAAACATAATCAACTTTCGTTTTGAAATTTAGCACAAAAACCCGGTATGGAGTTCGTGCAATTTTGGAAATTGCTCTGAGTGATTCTGAGAATGGAATCTATCAGAAAGATATTGCCAAAAATCAAAATATTTCATACAAATATCTCGACCATATTATTACAGCTTTAAAAGTGGCCGGCTTGGTTACCAAAGCAGGCGGCAGAAAAAGCGGTTACATTCTTACCCGGAAACCCGAAGAAATTACCATTAACGATATACACAATGCTTTTGAGCCCGGTGTTTGCGTGGTTGATTGTCTTTCGAACAGCTACCACTGCAAACGCGAAGGAACCTGCGCCTCCAAAGGATTTTGGGGACAATTGAACAAAACCATCATTGAATATCTCAAATCGACTACCTTAAAGGATTTAATGGACAAACAGGTAGTTTTGGATGATGTAATCATCTAAATCCTTTCGACTTTATCTTCCTGTTTATTTTTGATATACCCGAACATAATCGATTTCCATCGTGGCCTCACTTAATCGGGGATCTATTCCTTCTACCCCACCCCAGTTTCCACCTATGGCAATGTTCAGCAGTAAATGAAACGGAATATTAAACGGCCATTCCTTATATGATTTATCAGGGTTCGAGACACTGTAATATTCTTCGCCGTCAACATACCACACAATTTTATCTTTGGTCCATTCTGTTGCATACACATGAAATTGTTTATCCACATTTTCAACATCAATGGCTTTTCCCAGCTGTGTTCCTATGGAGTGATTAAAAGCTTCGGTATGAATTGTTCCATGTACTTTCCCATAATCGTAGCCTACATGCTCCATTATATCGATTTCCCCGCTCTTAGGCCAGTTGCCGTATTTCCAGTTGGTGGGCAACATCCAGATGGCCGGCCATGTCCCTGTCCCGGCTGGGAGTTTGGCTTTAACTTCAAACCGGCCATATAACCAGTCGCCTTTCCCCTTGGTTACCAAGCGGGCAGAGGTCCAGTGGTTTTCATTGTTTTTTAAAGCTCTAATCGTTAAAACTCCATCTTTCACAAATGAATTTGCCCGTGAATCGGTATAATTTTGCAACTCGTTGTTTCCCCAACCGTGATCCCCTATATCGTAGTTCCATTTCTGCGGACTGGGTTCTCCTTCATAATTAAATTCATCCTGCCACACAAGCTGGTATTCCTTTTGAGAATTTTGGGTTTGCGCTTCTCCGCTCTTTATTTGTTCTGAGTTAAACCCGGACAATACAAATATCAATAATGTTAAAACAGAAATCTCCTGAATGTTTTTCATTGCTTTTATTTATTCGTTAAACTGATATACACGTACAAAATCAATCTCCATTGATTGCGGAAAAATTGAATTATCTATTCCCTGAGCGCCACCCCAGTTTCCTCCAACAGCAATATTCATAATAAAAAACTGCGGTTTATCGAACGGCCAGTTTAAATTATTTTTAATTGAAGGGGAATAAACATGGGTAATATTTTCCGGTGTATCGGTATAAAATACCAATTCTTTTTCGGTCCAGATTAATCCGTAAACATGAAATTCCTCTTCAGCTGTGAGAAGAGACTTGCTGCTGCTGTCTCCGTTCGAGCCATATCCGGCAGAAGTATGTACCGTAGCATGCACGGTATTGGGCTGGTAACCTACATATTCCATAATATCAATTTCGCCGCACGCCGGCCAGCTATTTGTTTCAATATCGGCGCCCAGCATCCAAATCGCCGGCCAGATTCCTCTTCCTGAAGGAAGTTTGGCACGAATTTCCATCTTACCATAGGTAAACTCCTTCTTATTTTTACTAATCATCCGCGTTGAAGTATACGACCCAATTGTGGTATTATTATTCACTTTCCGGGCAGTAAGAATAAGTAACCCGTTTTCCACCCTTGCATTTTTCCCGTTGGTGTATTCCTGAAGTTCATTGTTTCCCCAGCCGTTGGCTCCTGTTTCAAAGGTCCAGTAATCTGAGTTTACTTCTGAACCGTCAAATTCATCGGCCCACGATAGCACAAATTTTGTTACATATTCCGGATCATCCTGTAGAATGGCTATGGTTTGTTTTGATGAAAACGTGTCAGCTCCTTTGGTTACCTGCAATTCTATTTCATAACTTCCGGCAAAGGGGAAATAAGCAATTGTAATTGCCTCGTTTTCAACTTCTTTACTTCTGTAAATCCACTTAAACGAATCAAATTCACCAACCGATGTATTTTCAAGTGTTATATAATTGGGATTGGGTGTGTCAACCTGAGCATTAAAATATACCAAAAGATCCGTGTTTTCAATTGTTACCTTTTTTGAAACCGTTTTACTGTTTCCGGTATAATCGAGTACTGAAAGTGTAACATTATAATCACCCGCCTGCGGATAATAAACCAAATACGTTTTTGATTTTTCAGTACTCGCTGCCGTTTCACCGTTGCCAAAATCCCAGTCAAGCGAATAATATTCCCCTTCTGAAAGATTTATAAATTTAACATGATTTTTATCTGTATATTCAATCCTGAAATCAACGGTAAAATCATTTAAAGACTCTTTTTGGCAACCGCTTAATCCAAGCATAAAAAAGACAAAAATTATCTTTGCAATGTGTTTTTTATTGATGACAGTTCGATGTCTCATAATAAAGAAAATGAAATTAATACCGGAATATAATAAGATTATTAAGACGTTGCCTAAAGAAGTATAATAATCCTGAAAGCAACGTCCTTAAAACCAATAATCTTATTTCACCCTCAATTATTTAGTATCTTTTTATTCCGGTTTAACCGTTGTAAATACGTGGTACCAGGCAAATGTTTCATCTTCCTCAACTCTTACTTTCAGAATATTCTCGGTAATTTCAATAATTTCATATTCACTAGTACCCACATACCAACACATAAATCCACCATCAGAAAAACTCATTGTTGTACCTCTGTAACCACCATCAACCGTAGCAATAGATGACGAAGGGCTGAAAGAAACATTTTTTACCCCGTAAAGCGAAGGAACCACATCGTCACTGTAACAGGCATCGGCATCTACGCCAATTTTACCGGCATATGTTCCGGGGATAAACGCCGGGCCGGCCGTCTGTTCATAGGTCAATCCGTTATCAGTTTTTGTAAATACAAATTCGGCATCGTACATACAGGATTTTTCGAATGGAGCGGCGGAATACCAGGCTGCATATGTTTTGCCCTGGTCTTCAAAATTGGGTCCCAGACCGGTATGCCCTGGCTGATCAGCCGCCCAGTACCATTTTTTGGAACTGCCACCTGTAAGAAACTCCAGGGCTTCTTCATCAGTGAAGCTACTGTACACTTCAACCTGTACTGTTTTACTTGAAGTGATTCCTCCGGTTCCAACAGCAATAACTGTTACGTTGTATGTATTTATACCATTCACCGAAAACTGATGAGAAACAGTTCCATCCGGAGCTATCTGATTGTTCTTCCCGTCTCCAAAAACATAATTGAATGTAATCTCGTAATCAGCAGTGGCAGTAAAATTAACAACACCGGAACCATCGCCGTAGGGGTTTTCACTGTTGGCA
>JAFGDX010000512.1 GCA_016931875.1 Prolixibacteraceae bacterium | reverse complement strand
GCTCGCACGCTGGAATATGCATATGCCGACTACTGCATCTGGAAACTGGCAGAGGAACTGGACCGCCCGCAGGAAGAGATTGACCTGTTCAAAAAAAGGGCAGGAAATTACCGAAACGTTTTCGACAGTGAGACCAACCTCATGCGCGGGAAAAACGAAGATGGTACTTTTCAGTCGCCTTTTAGCCCCTACAAATGGGGAGACGCTTTTACCGAGGGCAACAGCTGGCACTATACATGGAGTGTTTTTCAGGATGTGGAAGGACTAAAACAACTGATGGGTGGCGACGGTAATTTTGTAGCCATGCTCGATTCGGTATTTGTGGTTCCGCCCATTTTCGATGATTCATATTACGGTTTCCCGATTCACGAAATCCGCGAGATGCAGATTGCCGGAATGGGGAATTATGCACATGGCAACCAACCCATTCAACACATGATTTACCTTTACAATTACACCAGCCAACCGTGGAAAACACAAAAACACGTGCGCGAAGTATTGACAAAACTGTATAACCCGCGTTCGGATGGGTACTGCGGCGACGAAGACAACGGACAAACTTCGGCCTGGTATGTATTCAGCGCAATGGGCTTTTACCCGGTTTGCCCCGGCACCGACCAGTATGTTTTTGGTGCGCCACTGTTTAACAAAATTACCCTGCAACTGGAAAACGGGAATGAATTTGTAATTCGCGCCGGCACCAACTCAAAAGAAAATCTGTATGTTGATGCCATAAAACTCAATGGCCAGGAGTGGAATAAAAACTACATCACCCACGAGACATTGCAAAACGGAGGAGAACTTGATTTTACTATGACCTCCGCACCCAATAAAACACGCGCCACAGGTAAAGAAAGTTACCCGTATTCAATGACAAACGAGGAATAAAATACTGCGGTTACGGTTTTAGAAAATTCCATCTCTTTTTATTTTGAAAAGAAGATGGAATTTTTTTTTCAAAACAGTAACGGAAAATTTGGATTTCAGAATATTTTCCATTTGTTTTACAGGAAAATATTTTTCAAAGAATATTTTCCACGAATAATTGATATGAAGGAAAAAATATTACAGACTTCGCTTGAACAGTTTTTGAAATTTGGTATTCGAAAAATGTCAATTCAAAAGCTGGTATCTCCGCTGGGAATTTCGACCAAAACAGTTTACAAATATTTCAAAAACAAGGAAGAATTGCTGAAGGAAGTGTTAAACCTGCATTACAACCAGCAATATCAGCTTCTTGAAAAATTGTCGGAAAATCAGAACGCAGTGACATTGTTTTACGATATCTGGCACCAGGCTGTACTCCGCGAATTTGGAATCAACAACATATTTTTTCGCGACCTGCATTATTATTATCCTGAATTGGAACAAAAAATTGAAACCGAAATCGGGGATAAATTCTGGAAGAAAATTCAGCAAATAATTTTAAAGGGAATGCAGCAGGGTTTTTTCAGACAAGAAATTCATCCGCCGGTTACGCTGGAAGGCATTGCAGTGCTGCTGGAAAAAGTAGGACGGTCGGAACAGTTTCAAAAATTCAACCAGTCTTCCGAAGAAATATTTTTTCATACCATTCTGGTTTATATCAGAGGTTTTTGTACTCCCAAAGGACTGGAAGAACTGGACAAGCATACTGAAAAATTAAGTCAATTGAATCAGCCTGGTTTAAGGAAGACAAAAAAAGAGATTCAAAACAATAACAGTTTGAGCAATTAATTTTAACAAATACAATTATGAAAAAAACAGCAATTTTTTTTACAGGATTATTTATCCTTTTTGTTTCGGCGGCCGTTCAGGCACAGGATAAAACTACAGAGTTTTTCCTTGGAAAATGGAATGTGGAAATCATTGGCACACCCAACGGCGATGCCAAAATGACCATAAACATTGAACAAAAAGATGGAAAAATGGAAGCGACCATCACAGGCGAAGGTGTTGATCCTGCAAAAGTGGACCGCGTGGATGCAAAAGAAAGTTCGGTTACTTTGTATTGGATGGCATCCGGTTACGATGTTTACCTGGTTATGCAAAAAACCGACGACAACAAGGTGGAGGGAAACTTAATGGACATGTTTTCCGCAAAAATTGAACGGGCAGAATAACAAATTGGGTTTCAAAATATTCCATCTCTGTTTCTGACTTTTGACAAAAACAGAGATGGATTTTTTTGGGTTAGTTGCTTGTTTCTTTTACTATCACATCGTGGGCACCGCCCTCAATAATGCTGGTTGAGGAAACCAGTGTCAACCTCACTTCCTGCTTTAATTCATCAAGCGAAGTAACCCCGCAACTGCACATGGTTGATTTAATTTTACCGATGGTTTGGTCCAGATTTTCCTTTAATTTACCGGCATACGGCACATAACTGTCAACACCCTCTTCAAATTTCAAACTGTTGTTTCCACCCATATCATAACGTTGCCAGTTTCTGGCCCTGTTGGAGCCTTCTCCCCAGTATTCTTTTACATAATTTCCTCCAACCAGCAATTTTCTTGTGGGGCTTTCGTCAAAACGGGCAAAGTATCGTCCCATCATCAAAAAATCGGCTCCCATGGCCAGGGCGAGTGTCATATGATAATCCTGCACAATTCCTCCATCGGAACAAATGGGAATATATTCCCCGGTTTCGCTGAAATATTCGTCTCTTGCTTTCGCCACATCAATCAAAGCAGTTGCCTGGCCCCTGCCAATGCCTTTTTGCTCGCGGGTAATACAAATAGAGCCTCCGCCAACACCCACTTTCACAAAATCGGCTCCTGCCTTCACCAAATACAGAAACCCTTCTTTGTCAACCACATTGCCTGCTCCTACCAGAATGTTATTATCGTAATTATTTTTTATGTAATCAATGGTTTCCTGCTGCCATTCGGAAAAACCATCCGACGAGTCGATACACAGAACATCCACCCCGGCGTCTATCAGCGCCGGTACCCTTTCTTTGTAATCACGGGTATTAATTCCCGCGCCAACCACCAATCTTTTATGCATGTCCGATAATTCATTCGGATTTTCTTTGTGATTGTCGTAGTCTTTTCGGAACACAAAATATTTTAACTTCTGATTTTCATCAACAATAGGCAATGTGTTTAATTTATGCTCCCAGATAATATCGTTGGCTTCGCTTAGTGTTACACCATTTGGGGCGGTAATTAAATCCGAGGCAGGAGTCATAAATTCACTCACTTTTTTATCAGGGCTATCTTTACTCACCCTGTAATCGCGGCTGGTAACCAAGCCTAAAAGTACGCCCGACGAAGTTCCGTCGTCGGTAATTCCTATGGTTGAAAAACCCGTTTTTGCCTTTAATTCCAACACATCTTTTAATGTATTTTCAGGCGTTAAATTGGCCCGGCTTTCCACAAAACCGGCTTTGTATTTTTTTACTTTCCGAACCATTTCCGACTGGTCTTCCACCGACTGGGAGCCAAAGATAAACGACAGTCCCCCTTCTTTTGCCAGGGCAATTGCAAGCCCGCTGTCGGAAACTGATTGCATAATAGCCGAAACAAAAGGTACATTTAACGAAATCCGGGATTTTTCACCCTTTTTGAATTTCACCAGTGGTGTTTGTAAGGATACATTATCGGGAGTATCATGTTTGGTTGTTAAACCGGGTAAAATTAAATACTCGCTAAACGTTCTTGAAACCTCATTCATTATCTTTGCCATAATCTTTTTTTCTAACGTTGGACAAAAGTAGGAAAAAGTCGTGTTCTCTTTGTATGAGTTCGCCGATTCCTTTCAAATTCCCAACTTCACTTAAAGAAGAATTAAACAAGATTTTTCAAAACCGCCCTGAAATTCTTTTGGTTTCAAAAAATATCCTAATTTTAGCTTTACAACCAACTTTACTGAATTACTGTATTATGAACCTAAAAATCTCAAGACCGGAATTACCTGCGATAAAAATAGTGTTACCTCTGCTTCTGTTAATGGTAGAGGCTGTTTTTGTTTCGGCACAACCGCAGGACACGGTTGCCGGCATACCGGTAAATTACAACGAACAAAAAACAGGAACCTATTCCCTGCCCGACCCGCTGGTGTTAGCCAACGGAAAAAAAGTTGAAACCGCTGAAACCTGGTTTCAACAACGCCGCCCCGAAATTTTTCATTTATTCGAAACTGAACAGTTTGGAAAATGTCCCGAACGTCTGCCACGCGATTTTACCGCTTTTGAACCGGGCACACCTGCTTTTGATGGAAAGGCTCTCAGAAAACAGGTTACTCTTTATTTTACTGAAGACACCACTTCCGATTACAAAGCTGACCTTCTGTTGTATCTGCCGGCCCATGCTCAAAAACCCGTACCCGTATTCCTGATGATTAATTTTCTCCCCAACTCGCTGGTAATTAACGACCCCGGAATTAAAAAAGGAACCATGTGGAACCACTATGGAAAAAGAATTCCGGCTTCGGAAAGCAGAAGCTGGGGATATTTTGATGTTCAAAAATTTATTTCGCAGGGTATTGGCGTTGCAACCATTTATTACGGAGATATTGAACCCGATTTTGCCAAAGGAATTCAACACGGAATTCGCGGGTATTATTTAAAAAATGGCGAAAACTGGCCCGCTCCCGATGAATGGGGAACCATTTCAGCCTGGGCGTGGGGATTAAGTTACGTGATGGATTATTTTGAAAAAGATCCACTTGTTGATGAAAAGAAAGTTGC
>JAFGDX010000073.1 GCA_016931875.1 Prolixibacteraceae bacterium | reverse complement strand
GGAAAATGTTTTACAGTTATTTTCAAACTAAAAAGCTGCCAATGCTATAAGTTTACAGCTTCAGTTACAATAGGAGGTTTATTTCTCCCTGTTTAAATAGAGTTCTTTATTATCCATTAAAAACACGCGTGTGCTTTGTGTATAATCGCTGCCATGAGGTGCCTTGTATTTCAAATCAACAAAAAAAGCTTTATAGCCCGATTCAGGATTATTCAATTGAATATTGAACTCTTTTTCACCTTTTTTGCCAAGGGGCGTCTCCACCCATTCTTCGTCCCTGAAATCACGATCATCAGAATTGGCGCTCCACAAAATTGCATCTTCCAGTGTTGAAGGATCCGCTTGTACGGACAGAGTTACAACTCCGTTATCCTCGGAGATGGAGTAATCACATTTCGGGTGTTTATTCCCCGTAATTGCTTCGCCAAAAAAAGCGCTTAATGTTGTGAGTGCTTTCTGTTTATCTCCCAGTCCGTGGCCTGCATTGGGTACATAACAAAGGTGATTGTCTCCGGGGAGGCTGTCGATGTAATTTTTTAAGGCATCTACCGGCCAGTATTCGTCGTTTGTTCCGTTGAAAATCATTTTGGGCATGGTGAGCATTTTTCGGTAGGAGTAAGGATCAATCATTTTTACAAGCGCTTCTCCTTCAGGAGAGCCTACCTGCTGGGCGACACCAAGTTTCACATAATCTTCTATCTGAATGCTGTATTCGCCCCACACCGTTTTATGATACGGAATATTGACCTGCATGTTCAGCATATCAATTACCATGGGTCCGATGGCTTTCACCCGTTTGTCGCTTGCCCCGGTGAGCCAGGTTGTCCAGCCCCGTTTGGAGGCGCCCGAAACTACAAATCCGTTTACTTCCTTTTTTAAATCCTTTTTTGCAAACTCCTGCACGGCATCCATCGCCCGGACAGCACTTTTGGTCATAGGAAATAAAAGCGGCCAGGTGTAATCGTTGTCATTCTGAAAATTGTGAAATGTATAGGAAATAATTTCATCTTCTGTTAAATCGTTGAACAGGGGTTGGTTGGGTACCTGCCAGACGATGGCTGCAATGGCCTGGTTTGTTTTTGCTATCTGGCTGAACAATCCGATCTCGTCTTTGTCCCACTGGTGAATGTTGGGTTCTCCGTTTTTTATACTTCCTCCGGTTATAAACAAAAGGGCATCGTTGTACTTCAAATTGCCGGGAACCATTACCGTGAGTTCATGTTTCCAAACAATGTCGCGCCATTTTTGCGAGGTAAAAATAATCCGGTAGAGCGTTACGTCTTCCGCATTTATTTTTTCCTGTATTTCCCATGTAAATGATTTGTCGCCGTTATTTAAATAGGACTGAAGTGCATTTTCGGGAGTAACAGAAATATTGCTTTGAGCTGTGATTGTAGCTGTCAGACAAAAAAAGATAAAAATAATAAGTGTCAGTTTTTTCATAGGTAAATTGTTTTGTTTGAATGTATTGAAATAACAAGCAGACAATTTTTTTAGTTGCCTGCTTGTTACTGAATTTGAAAAAATATTTTAATAAGGCTTGTTGGTTCCCTGTAACAACCAGAATTTTGACCAGGCACTGTTGTTGCTCACATCAGTTCCTTTGTACTGAGTGGGTTCCAACCGGGCTATCGCTTCTTCGGTATTCTCTGTATTTTTTGAAATTTCGTCATCAAAATGATAATAAAAGCGAAGCGGCAACGCCTCTCTTTTGGCCGATTCTCCGGTTTGCAAATCGGGCAGCCCGGTTCTTCTGTAATCAAACCACGATTCTGCTGAGGCAGTCCAGCTGGCTATCCATTTTTGTTTGATGATACTTTCCAACCCGGAATAAGGAGCCCCGTCAATGTAAGTGCTGAATTGGTTTCCAACTCCCCAGGCATTAAATGATTCTTCTATTCCTGCTGCGTAGTGGGCCTCAGGAGTTCCGGGTGCCCAGCCATACAATGCTGCTTCGGCCAAAATAAAATGCACTTCGGCTGCCGACATCAAACGCATCAGTAAAAGAGGCCCGCTGCTTTCCTTGTACATGTCGTTCAGCTGAGAACAATGCGGATTAAATACTCCCTGGTCGAGGTTGGGGTTTAAATTGTATTGCGAAGCTGCAAAAACCGATGGCGGAATCCCCACATAATCCGGGTCGTAATCAATCCCTACTCCCCACGCTTCTTCATAATCATCAACAATGTCCTGCGATATTTCGCGTTTTCCATCAACAATTCTGTCTATACCTTCGCCACTAACCAATACCAGCGGAGTTTCGATTTTGTTGGCCCAAACCCCCAGGCGCGGATCGTTTAATTCCTGCATGGCATCAACCAAAGTAGCGCAGAGTTTGTTGCGCATATACGTGCCACTGGGATCGGGATCAAAAACCATATTACTGGGCCACGAATCGGAAGGCGAAGAACCAATGTAACTTACATTTGCATCGTCATCGGCTGAGGTGATTACCGGGTAAGTCTCCGGGCTGGAAGCAATTTTGTTAATGCCCTGTTCGGCAACGGACGGTTCTTTTTCGGAAAGTCGCATGTAGTATCTCAGCGCCAGAGAATTGGCAAACTTTCTCCACCTGGCAACATCGCCATCGTACAGTACATCCTGGGTGTCATTAATGTTCTGATATAAATCGCTGTTTTTTGATAAAAGGGTATTTGCCGTTTCCAAATCAGCAAGTATTCCCATATAAATATTTCTTTGTTCATCGAATTCAGGAGTAAAAAATTCAGAACCTTCTTCTGCTTTCAGAGCATCTGTATATGGCGCATCGCCCCAAAGATCTGCAATCAGTCCAAAAGTGTAGGCTTTCATAATTAAAGCCACAGCCTGATGAAATTCGTATTCACCCTCTGTTGCTTTTTTGTGGTATTCATCTGCGTTTCGTAAGATGGCGTAGTAACCCGACCAGCTCTTGCTCTGGTTGTCCCAGTCATAATCGTTATGGCCGCTTGACCATCCGTCAAACTGGGTGTGTTGCATTACCCCGGCAATGTCTCCAAATCCCAGGTTAACCACTGTTTGCCCCACTCCGGTAATGATGGTTGGCAACAGTAAATTCAAGTCGGCATTTTCAGGGTCAACTCCATTGGGATTGATATTTAATTCATCAAGATCCTTACACGAAATAACTAAAGCAAGCACTAAAGTTAAAAAGATAATAAAGCTGTTTTTTATTTTATACATGGCAATTATTTTTTACGGTTAGAAAGT
>JAFGDX010000511.1 GCA_016931875.1 Prolixibacteraceae bacterium | reverse complement strand
GTAGGGCAGTTTCTTAAAACAGCAAAATATTGTTGCTTTTTTTCTTCTTTTCTTTTTTCAGCTGCTAGTCTTTTTCTGGCACCCATTTCTTTTTCTTTTAAAATTAATTATGCCTTATCTTTTGTTACCAGCATGCCCCCTGAAAGTACGCGTAGGTGCAAATTCGCCTAAACGGTGACCAACCATATTCTCGGTAATATATACCGGTATAAACTTGTTTCCGTTATGTACTGCAACAGTATGGCCTACAAAATCAGGAGAAATTACTGATGCTCTGGCCCATGTTTTTACTACCGATTTTTTACCTGACTCATTCATAGCCAGAACTTTTCTTTCAAGTTTGTAATCGATAAAGGGACCTTTTTTTAATGAACGACTCATAATGTTATTCCTCTTTAACTATTTTTTCCTACGTTCTACAATATACTTGTTGGATGCTTTCTTTTTTGAACGGGTTTTATACCCTTTAGCAAGAACGCCTTTACGGGAACGGGGATGTCCGCCTGAAGCACGGCCTTCACCACCACCCATCGGGTGATCAACCGGGTTCATAACAACACCACGTACGCGGGGCCTTCTTCCTAACCACCTTGAACGACCGGCTTTCCCCGATTTTTCAATGTTGTGTTCTGTGTTTCCAACTGTACCTACTGTAGCTCTGCAAGATGTAAGTACCATACGAGATTCGCCTGAAGGCAATTTTAAAATTGCATATTTGCCTTCACGAGAGGTCAATTGCGCATATGCGCCTGCACTACGAGCCATAACACCACCCTGCCCCGGGTGGAGTTCAATGTTGTGAACCAAAGTACCAAGAGGTATTTCAGCAAGTGGTAATGTATTTCCAATCTCGGGTTCCGCACCGGTTCCGCTCTTTACCGTTTGGCCAACTTGCAACCCGTTAGGCGCCACGATATATCTTTTTTCACCATCTTCATACTGAAGAAGTGCAATACGAGCAGTACGGTTTGGATCATACTGAATGGAATCGACAACAGCTGCAACTCCGTCTTTATTGCGTTTAAAATCAATAATACGGTATTTGCGTTTGTGTCCCCCACCTATATACCTCATCGTCATGCGGCCCTGGTTGTTTCTACCGCCAGATTTCCGCAGGGGCTCCAACAATGATTTCTCAGGTGTAGATGCAGTAATGGTATCAAAAGCGCCAATAATTTTGTGCCTCTGACCCGGAGTTACTGGTTTTAGTTTTCTTACTGCCATTTTATATTAAATATTACTATAAAAGTCTATACTATCACCTTCAGCCAAAGTAACTACAGCTTTTTTGTAGGATGCAGTTTTTCCGGTAATAATACCGCCTTTGGTGTATCGTGATTTTATTTTTCCGCCATAAATCATGGTATTCACGCTTTCAACCGAAACATTATAAAGGGTTTCAACAGCCTTTTTAATCTGAGGTTTGGTTGCTCTGCGATCAACGACAAAACCGTAGCGGTTGAACCGGTCTCCGAGTTCTGTCATTTTTTCTGTTACCAATGGTTTTATTAATATTTCCATTTTTTACAAGCCTTAAAGATTAAACGCTTCTTCTATTTTCTTTACAGATCCCTCAACAATCACCAGGGTTTTTGCGTTCAAAATCTGATAAGTATTTAACTCTGAAGCAGTTACAACCGAAACGTCCTTCAAATTTCTGGAGGACAAATATATACTATTATTTTCGACTGGTAAAACGAAAAGTGACTTTTTATCAGCGATTTGCAGATTTGTTTTAATAGCCACTAATTCCTTTGTTTTTGGTGCTTCCAAATTAAAATCCTCAAGAACCAGAATACTGTTTTCATTTGCCTTGTATGTCAACGCTGATTTTCTGGCCAACTGTTTTACTTTTTTATTCAGTTTAAAGCCATAATTCCGCGGACGCGGCCCAAAGACAGTACCTCCGCCACGAAATACCGGAGATTTAATGCTGCCGGCACGAGCGGTACCTGTTCCTTTTTGTCTTTTAATTTTACGGGTACTTCCGGCAACTTCGGCACGTTCTTTTGTTTTATGTGTCCCTTGTCGCTGATTTGCCAAATATTGTTTTACATCGAGATAAATGGCATGGTCGCTGGGTTCAATACCGAAAATCTGGTCATTCAATGTTACCTTTCTCCCGGTTTCTTTTCCTTCAATATTCAGTACACTTAGTTCCATTGTTTCCTAATAATTATGTATGAACCTTTGGCGCCAGGCACTGAACCTTTCACCACAATTAAATTTTTTTCAGGAATGATTTTCATTACTTCGAGGTTTTCGATGGTAATGGTTTTACCGCCGTCTCTGCCGGCCATACGCATTCCTTTAAATACACGCGAAGGCCATGATGAAGCTCCGATAGAACCCGGTGCTCTCAGCCTGTTGTGCTGCCCGTGGGTTGCATCATTTACACCACGGAAATTGTGTCTTTTAACTACACCCTGGAATCCTTTTCCCTTTGAAACTCCAATTACGTCAACGTAATCTCTTTCATGGAAGATTGAAACATCAATTTCCTGTCCCAATTCAAATTCTTCCTGGTAGGTGTTGTGAAACTCAACTACTTTACGCTTTGGTGTAACACCAGCCTTTTTAAAGTGGCCAAATTCAGCTTTTGTAGCGTGTTTTTCTTTTTTATCGCCATAAGCTAACTGAAGCGCTTCGTAGCCGTCGGTTTCCTTGGTCTTCACTTGTGTAACAACACAAGGACCGGCCTCAATCACAGTGCATGGGATGTTTTTCCCCTCAACACTGAATACGGATGTCATTCCGATTTTTTTTCCAATAATACCAGCC
>JAFGDX010000510.1 GCA_016931875.1 Prolixibacteraceae bacterium | reverse complement strand
CAAATTACCTACACAATCACCGGGGAATAAAAACGGACGAAAAGACAAAAAAGAAAGAATAAAAAAGATAAAAACACAGGGTTCAGGCAAGTCAGAAATGGCTTGCCTTTTTTATTGAAAAGTGAATGAATGATTTTATACATTTGCGTTCTGAAAAATGGAACAATATTTTGGAGAAATAGCTGGAATTCTGACAGCCGTTTTCTGGACGGTTACAAGTTTGGCTTTCGAGTCGGCAGGTAAAAAGGTTGGCTCATTGGCCGTTAATCTTATCCGGCTGGTTATGGCTTTCTTTTTTATTGGTTTTTACAGCTTAATAGCACGCGGTTTTTTCTTCCCCTCCGATGCCACACTTTTCCAGTGGAAATGGCTGGCGCTCTCGGGAATAGTCGGGTTTGTGATAGGAGATTTGCTTCTTTTTCAGGCTTTTGTAGTTGTTGGTGCTCGCATTTCTATGTTGATGATGGCACTGGCACCACCGTTTACAGCATTTATCAGTTGGTTGATTTTGGGCGAAACTTTAACTGCTGGCAACTGGCTGGGAATGACAGTGACACTTGCTGGGATTGTAATGGTTATTCTGAAAAGAGAAAAAACGGAACATAATGGCGAAATTATCAGAAGATTAAAATCAAGTTATTCACTTCAGGGAGTTTTGCTGGCTTTGGGGGGTGCACTGGGGCAGGCTACCGGATTGGTTTTGAGCAAAAAGGGAATGGGTGATTATGATGCTTTTTCTGCCTCTCAAATCCGCGTATTAACCGGAATTGCCGGGTTTTCTGTTTTGTTTGTATTTATGAAACGATGGCCACGTGTGTGGGCAGCACTTAAACACACTTCGGCCATGAAACGGATAACACTTGGCGCCTTTTTTGGCCCTTTTCTTGGCGTTTCTTTTTCCCTCCTTGCAGTACAACACACCGAGGCCGGTGTTGCCGCTACATTGATGGCTATTTCACCGGTTTTGATAATCGCTCCTGCAGTCATTTGGTTTGGCGAAAAAGTTAACTGGAAAGAAATTCTGGGCGCCATTGTTACGGTTGGTGGTGTGGCATTGTTTTTTCTTTAATCGTTTTTCCCGCTGGGAAGGTATTCTTCTAGTTCAGCCATTTTCATTTGCCGGTCCATCGAAAACGAAGTGCTTTCCTGTTCCACCTTGCGAAGTAAAAAATAAGCTTTATGAAAATACTGTAACCTTTCTTTTTCAGTTTTTGCCAATTCACCCTGTTCCTTCATTACAAAAGCAATCATTTCAAGGTGCTCGTTGGTTAACTGCTTTTCGCTAACCAAAACATCAATAAATTTTTCGATGCTTAAATTTTGGATATCATCGCCAATTTTCAGGCATTCATAAAAATAGTTGATTTCTTTTTTAGCTTCCTCTTCTTCTCCCTTTTTTCGAAGCCGGAGAATTTTATGAATAACTTCGAACAACATCAATAGTTGCCGCATGAGATAATCTCTTTCAATACCCATTTTAATTGTTTCATTTTTAGTTCAAACAGAAAAGCTTTTTATTTTCTGCTTATGCATTTAAAGATAATGTTTAGTTTTGGGAAAAATAGTTACATGGGGCATTTTGATGATATTTTTGGGAGTGAGTTGAATTTTAATTCGGATGTAACTGATGGTGTTGATTTTTACATGGAAAACGGTTACCGGGTAATGACAGAACGGTATTTGATACGGCGCGGATATTGTTGTTCGAATGGTTGCCGGCATTGCCCGTACTGGCCAAAAGCACAAAAAGGGAATACAAATTTACGCCCCGGATTAAGCAAAGAATAAATGAAAGGAAAAGAACTTCGCCTTGTTTTTATGGGAACGCCCGATTTTGCAGTGGCAAGTTTACATGCACTGGTTAATGGCGGTTACAATGTGGTGGGTGTGGTTACCGCGCCCGACAAACCTGCCGGACGGGGAAAAAAGATAGCTGAACCGGCGGTAAAAAAATATGCGGTTGAAAATGGTTTAAAAGTACTTCAGCCTGAAAAACTAAAAAATCCCGGTTTTGTGGAAGCGTTAAAAAGTTTGCAGGCCGATCTGCAAGTAGTGGTGGCCTTTAGAATGTTACCCGAAGTTATTTGGGCAATGCCCCGTTTGGGGACATTTAATTTGCACGCCTCGCTGTTGCCGCAATACCGGGGTGCAGCACCCTTAAACTGGGCGGTAATAAATGGTGAAACAAAAACCGGGGTAACCACTTTTTTGCTCGACCATAAAATTGATACCGGAAAAATTCTGTTTAAACGGGAGATTGAAATTGATGAAAACGACACAGTGGGAGATATTCACGACCGGCTGATGGAAATAGGGGCCAGCCTGGTTACCGAAACGGTTGACGCCATTGCAGAAGGTAATATTCAGCCCGTTTCGCAGGTGGAGCTGGCCATTGGTGAAGAATTAAAACACGCCCCTAAAATTTTTAAGGAAGATTGCAAAATCGCATGGCAGCAGGAGACCGGAAAAATCCGTAATCTGATTCGGGGATTGTCACCGTATCCGGCGGCATGGGCAGTGCTTGCCAACAGCGAAACGGGTGAGCAGTGGCCAACCAAAATATTTTTTGCACAGAAAAGCAAAACAAACGCTTTGGCTGAACCGGGAACCATAAGTACCGATGCAAAAACATTTCTTGACGTTGCTTGTGGCGATGGCTGGCTAAGGATAACCGATCTTCAGATTGCCGGAAAAAAAAGAATGAAAACTGATGATTTTTTACGCGGATTTCCTGCTGTTCTGAAATGTAATTTCAAATAAAAAGGCCTTGTAAAACAAGACCTTTCATTGTTTTCTGAATATTGTCGGTTACTGCTTTTTTCTGTTGTTCATAATGAAGAAATAGATTAGAAAACCCAGAGAAACAAACACCAGTAAAATTCCCAGGGGAAGAACGGCATTGTGATAATCGATTAAGGTTGGGTTTATCTGCCTCATCACCTCGATAATAATAAATCCAAGCCCGGTCATTAATGCAACAAGCCCCCATTTTAAAGAGGGGTATTTATTACTTTCTTCCGAGGCTGATTTTGGAGGTTCCAAAATTCCGGGTTTGTCGTATTGTTCGGCTTTTATCAGTTTTCTTTTCAGCATGTGTTCTGAAATGAGTTTAATGATATGGTACATTCCGAAAAAAACCACTGCAGGTATTAAAACATTTTCAATTGCATTCATTTTTTTAGTTTTTTAATTTTACATTCTGACCGTTTGACTTTAGTGCCGAAACAAATGTTGCAGCATTTTTCAGTTTTTTTTGATTTTTTTTCGGACAGGAATTGAAATGGCAGCTTGCAGGAAAACTAAAACAAAAAGCAAGGCAATCAGGCAGGTAAAAAACATCCTTTTTTTGCAACATTTTTTTGAGGACAGAGTCTGATACAATACGTATGAATGATGCAGAACTGGTTCAACAGGTTTTAGACGGAAATGAGAATGCGTTCCGTTTTTTGGTGGCAAAGCACGAACGGCTTGTTTTGCACGTTGTTGGGCGCATTATTCAGTCGCAGGATGATGTGAAAGATGTTTGTCAGGAGGTGTTTATAAAAGTGTTTCGGAAACTGAAACGGTTCAGGGGCGATTCGCGTTTGTCAACATGGATTGCAACAATTGCTTACAACACCAGTATTTCGCACATTCGGAAACGGACAAGACAGGCAGAGCACTCGTATGACGAGCAGCCCGGACTGATTTTGGGACAGGAGGACACCTCGCTTAACCAGAAAATGGTGGAGCAGGAAGAAATTAAACATTATCTGTTGCAACTGATTGAGGAACTTCCGGTGCATTACCGGACTGTGTTGACGCTTTTTCACCTGGAAGAATTTTCGTACAGGGAAATTGAACAGATTACCGGAATGCCGGAAGGTACGATAAAAAGTTATTTGTCGAGAGCAAGAAAAATTTTAAAGGAGAAACTCGAACGGGTAGCGGAATTGGAAAAAACAAATATTTTTGTGCATTATGCAGAATAAAAACATACAAACAAATTCAGAAACCTTTTTGAATGAGGTGTTAAAATCGGAGCCAAAATATACATTGCCCGAAAATTTTGCCGACATGGTGGCCGGTAAAATGGCCCGCAGGTTTGCCTGGGAATTGTATGTGAAAGAATTTCTGGTTTATCTTGGGGCTGTAACAGGAATTCTGGCGGTAGCTGTAATAATGGCTTTTATTTGGTTTGCCGCCGACCTGAAAGCATGGACTGACTTTCTTTTGGCAAACATTTCGTGGGTGGCCGGAATCAATATTCTGGGGCTGTTTATTTTATTCGCCGACCGTGTGTTATTGCGGTATTTGTTTTATAAAATATCGCTCAGACAGGTATAACTATTTTATTTTTTTCGCAACTGAATAATTTGGCCGGGTTGCGGTTGTTCACCTGGTTTCATTTGGTTTCTTCTCAGCAACGGTTTTAGCCTGATGCCGTACATTTGCGAAATGTAATGCATGGTTTCCCCCTCTTCAACCCGGTGAGCCGGATTTTCTTTTGCTGCACGCCGCTTTTTATTCTGAATATAAACCACCTCGTTTTCCCGCGGGACGTAACCTTTGGGCTGATCGTTAAATTTATACAATTCCCAGTTTTTCAGGTTGAATTCCTGTGCAATTATTTCGTATGTATCGCCTTCTTTTGCTACAACAGCATCTAATCGGTTGATGTTTTTTACCTGGTGTGCCCTGTACGGATTGATGGTGAGCGTATTTGAAATGCCTTCATTGATAACCGGATTTTTCTGATAAGCACCAATTTGTTCGTAAGCTATTTTGTAATCAAGCCGGTATAATTTAAAATCTTCGATAATTTTTATCAGCGTTTTATCATAATGACTGGCAGTGGCATAGCCGGCTTTTTTTAACCCGCGGGCCCAGCTTTTGTAATCGGTGGGGTCAAGTTCAAACAAAAACTGGTAACGCCCGTTTTCCATCAGGAAATTGGTATGATCGACAAAGGATTCTTCCACCGAGTTGTACTTTCTGAAACATTCGTTTTTGTGATCATCATCGTGATAAACCTTTTTTCCACGCCAGGTCGATTTGCATTTAATACCAAAATGGTTGTTTGATTTTCGTGCGAGTTCGCTGTTCCCGTCGCCCGATTCAAGACAGGCCTGGGCCATGGTAATACTTGCAGGAATCCCGCTTCGGTTCATTTCTTCAATGGCAAGCATTTGGTACCGGCTGATATAATCGTGTCTCGATTGCTGGGAGGATGCAGTGTGTATCGCTAAAAAAAACAGAATAACAGTCAGTGAATATCTCATGTGTTGTTTAGTTTCAAAAAACGCCCTAAAAATAATTACTTCAGCAGATAATTTGTATGATGCTGTTGTTTTTTATAAACAAGTTTTAGTGAATTAACGGCTGAAATTGCATTTTATGATGGAAGAAAAAGAGGTTCATCTGTTTTTTTACATTTAAATTGTATTTTTGGGCAAAATGAAAAACATGCGTAAGAACGAGTTACGGATTATAAACTTTGAATTTGACGATTTAACCGAATTAAAAAGCGAAGATCAGAAGTTGGTTTTGGCAGCACGTCAGGCTTCAAAAAAAGCATACGCACCGTATTCCGGGTTTCATGTGGGGGCAGCGGTGTTGTTGGAAAACGGTGAGGTTATTACAGGAAATAACCAGGAAAATTCTGCTTTTACGTCAGGTTTGTGTGCTGAACGTGTGGCACTTTTTTACGCCAATGCCAGGTTTCCTGAGGTGGCGGTAAAAACTCTTGCCGTTACTGCCGAAAATGGTGCGGGTTTGGTAGCCGGTCCGGTAAAACCCTGCGGTTCGTGCAGGCAGGCCATGGTAGAAACGGAAGCCCGTTTTCATCACTCCATTCGTATTATTCTTGACGGGAAAAATACAATACAGATTTTTGAGGGTGTTGATAATTTACTTCCTTTTGCTTTTAAACCGGATTCACTGGGCTAAAACGGTTGTTGCGAAACATTTGCAGAAATTCGTTCCATAAAACATCATCCGGAGGATCGGCAACAATGGTCAGCGGTTCTTTTTTTACGGGATGAATAAATTCAATTTTCCGCGCATGCAAATGAATTCCCCTGTCTTTATTCGGACGTGGAAATCCATATTTCATATCGCCCTTAATGTTTAGTTTTATTTGTTTTAACTGAACTCTGATTTGATGGTGTCTTCCGGTATGCAGCTCAATTTCCAGCAGGTGGTATTTGTCAGAACTGGCCACATGACGATAAGTGAGGCTGGCGTATTTGGCGTCTTTACGTTTTTTTGTGTAGGCGTAGCTTTTGTTTTTGTCCTGGTTTTTTGCCAGGTAATGTTCCAATGTGTCGGTATATTTTGGCGGACGCTTGTCAACCACTGCCCAATAGGTTTTTTTAAGCTGTCCCCGGGTTTGAAACAGCTTGTTTAACCGGGGCAGTACTTTGCTGGTTTTGGCAAGTAGCACAATTCCGCTGGTTGGCCTGTCCAACCGGTGAGGCAGCCCCAGAAAAACATTCCCGGGTTTATTGTACTTTTTCTTCAGGTAAGCTTTCACAATGTCAATCAGGGTTTCATCGCCGGTTTCGTCACTCTGAACGGCGATCCCGCATTCCTTGTTTATTGCAATTATATGATTGTCTTCGTAAATTACCTCCAACACTTTTACTGAATTTGTGGCTGTTAATACTGTTCTTTTTCGTTCGGGAAATCCAATGACTTCACATCGGTTATGTAGTTTCCAACAGCGCCTTTAATTTCGGCTGCCAGATTGTGATATCTTCGTAAAAAGCGCGGCGAAAACTGCTGGGTAATCCCCAGCATATCGTGAATCACCAAAACCTGCCCGTCCACACCTGCTCCGGCCCCAATTCCGATGACAGGTATTTTTAGTTCACCGGCCACCAGTTTTCCAAGCCTGGCCGGAATTTTTTCAAGAACAATGGCAAAACAACCGGCTTCTTCCAGTAACTTCGCATCACTGATGAGTTTTTCGGCCTCTTCTTCTTCTTTTGCCCTTACAGTGTATGTTCCGAATTTATGAATCGATTGTGGCATTAATCCCAAATGTCCCATTATGGGGATGCCCGCTGATAATATCCGGTTCACCGATTCCAGAATTTCTTTGCCTCCTTCCAGTTTTACCGCGTCTGCAGCTGTTTCCTTCATTATTCTGATGGCTGAACTCAGTGCCTCGCGTGAGTTGCCCTGGTAGGTGCCAAAAGGCAGATCGACCACAACCAGGGCCCGTTTGACGGCTTTTACAACCGAGGTGCCATGGTAAATCATCTGGTCGAGTGTTATGGGTAACGTGGTTTCGTTTCCGGCCATTACGTTCGATGCTGAATCGCCTACAAGTATTACGTCAACCCCGGCTTCATCAACCAGTTGGGCCATGCTGAAATCATAGGACGTCAACATCGCTATTTTTTCGCCACGCAGTTTCATTTCAGATAAACGATGTGTGGTTACTTTTCTTATTTCATTATGTACCGACATTACAATTGGTTTTCAGAATT
>JAFGDX010000509.1 GCA_016931875.1 Prolixibacteraceae bacterium | reverse complement strand
CATTGTAGTGGAACACGACAGGGAAACCATGCTCCACGCCGATCACCTGATTGATATGGGCCCTTTTGCCGGACGGCATGGCGGAGAAGTGGTGGCAGCCGGAAAACCATCAGAGGTGCTGCTGGCAAATACACTTACCTCCGACTACCTGAATAACCGCCGGCAAATTCCCGTTCCGGACAAAAGAAGAAACGGAAAAGCCAACGTTGTAAAAGTGAAAGGGTGCACCGGGAACAACCTCAAAAATGTGGATTTGGAAATTCCGCTCGGAAAATTTATTTGTGTAACCGGGGTTTCCGGAAGCGGAAAATCGACATTGATTAACGCAACATTGCAACCCATTTTAAGCCAGCATTTTTACAAGTCGCTCGAAGACCCGCTTCCATATAAAAAAGTGGAAGGACTGGAACTGATCGATAAAGTAATCCGGGTTGACCAGTCGCCCATTGGAAGAACACCGCGTTCCAACCCCGTAACCTACACCGGTGTGTTTTCCGATATCCGGAATTTGTTTGCCCAGCTCCCGGAAGCAAAAATCAGAGCCTATAAACCGGGCCGTTTTTCATTTAATGTAAAAGGAGGCCGTTGCGAAGAATGCCAGGGAGGGGGACTGAAACTGATTGAAATGAATTTTCTTCCCGACGTATATGTGCACTGCGACAAATGCAACGGCAAACGCTACAACCGCGAAACGCTGGAAGTGCGCTACAAGGGAAAATCCATCAGCGATGTGCTGGATATGACCATCAACCAGGGAGTAGAGTTTTTTGAAAATATCCCGTCGATAGCCACCAAACTAAAAACCCTGCAGGAGGTTGGGCTGGGATACATCACACTGGGGCAGTCGTCAACCACGCTTTCCGGCGGAGAATCGCAACGGGTAAAACTGGCTTCCGAACTGGCCAAACGCGATACCGGAAAAACCATGTACATTCTGGATGAACCCACCACCGGGCTTCATTTTGAAGATATCCGGGTGTTGCTCGAAGTGCTGAACAAACTGGTTGAAAAAGGAAACACGGTGATTGTTATCGAACACAACATGGATGTGATTAAAGTTGCCGACCATATTATCGATTTGGGACCGGAAGGGGGCAAAAACGGAGGTGAAATCCTGTGCACAGGAACACCTGAACAAATCATTAAAAATAAAAAATCATTTACCGCAAAGTATTTAAAGGAGGAGCTGAACGGAAGCGGGAAATAGAAATGTGTGTTCACTTTCTCCCGGTTTCTGCCTGCGGGCCACAAGTAGCCGTATTGCCATTTGCTTTGTACCATTCACAAAACTAATCCCTGCAAACTGCGACGGATTACTTCCCGTCTTTCCGCTTCTGCCTTTCAACATAATTTTATACATTTACACTCCTTTGAAAACAGACAACAGAATGAAACAAGTAGAAATTTATTGTGAAAATACAGGAACTGAACATTGGTATCCGATGGGTACATCCCTGCTCGAAATCAGCAAAGATTTAAACATAAAAACAAAGAATACGGTTTGCGGTGCCATTGTAAACCACCAGGTAAAAGAACTTTCCTTTTGTGTGGTAAAAACGAAAAGGGTGGAATTTATCGATGTATCACACCCCGATGGGATCAGAATGTACATCAGAAGCCTGATTTTTGTTTTGTATGCCGCGGTAAAAGAGGTATTTCCGCATGTTGAACTCCGTATTCAGAAAGGAATTTCGAATGGATATTACTGCGAGTTAAACGGGTTGGAAAGAACCATCACTGAAGAAGATATTCAGGCCATAAAACAGCAAATGAACCGGTGGATAGAAAAAGATCTTCCTTTTGTGAAAAAAGGGATGCTAACCGAAGAAGTGGTTGATTTGCTGATGCAGCAAGGCCTTGAAGAAAAAGCCCGTTTGTTTGAACAGCAGGGGAATTTGTTTTCCAGCCTCTATTTCCTGAATGGCCTGGGAAATTATTTTTACGGGCATCTTTTGCCGTCAACCGGTTACATTTCCAACTACGGGCTGGTGCCTTATTTCGACGGGCTTTTGCTGCAGGTTCCCCAACCGGATGAGTTTACCCAACTTCAAAAGCTGGAAAAACTTACCCAACTGTTTGGCATTTACCAGGAGCACAAGGACTGGGCTGAAATCCTGAACGTGTCTACCATCGGGCATCTCAATGGTTTTACACTGAAAAAACGGGGAGGTGATATTATTAAAATTTCGGAAGCCCTGCACGAAAAAAAGATAGCCGAAATTGCCAATCTAATTCATGCCCGGAACGGCGATATCAAGGTGGTTTTGGTAGCCGGCCCTTCGGCTTCGGGAAAAACCACTTTCAGCAAGCGTTTGGGGGTTCAGCTGGCGGTTAACGGCATGCATCCGTACCAGATTTCCATCGACAATTATTTTGTTGACCGGGATAAAACACCCCGCGATGAACTTGGAAATTTTGATTTTGAAGCATTGGAGGCCATCGATATCGAATTTTTCAACCAGCAGTTAATTGAATTGTTGGAAGGGAAAGAGATTCGGCTTCCCAAATTTGATTTTAACAGGGGAAAACGTTACATGAATGGCGATATGCTAAAACTGAACAAGCATGATATTCTGATTATCGAAGGAATTCACGGAATGAATCCCAACCTGTTGCCACATGTAAATGAAAAGAACACATTTAAAATTTTCATTTCAGCCTTAACCCAGATTTCGTTTGATGAACACACACATATTTCCACTGCCGATAACCGCCTGGTACGGAGAATTATCCGCGACAGCCAGTACCGGGGCTACCGGGCTGCTGATACCATCCGGCGCTGGCCATCGGTGCGCAGGGGCGAGGACAAAAATATATTCCCCTACCAGGAAAATGCGGACATCATGTTTAACTCGGCTACCCTTTATGAACTTGCTGTTCTGAAAAAGTATGCCGAGCCGCTTTTGAAAATGGTGCTCGAAAACCAAAAGGAATATGTGGAATCGACCCGCCTGCTTAAATTTCTTTCTTATTTTAAACCCATTGACGACGGTGAGATTCCGCCAACATCGCTCTTGCGCGAGTTTTTGGGAGGAAGCAGTTTTGTGTATTAGTATTTGTTTGTGTTTTTCTTTTTTTCGTTCATAATGGCTTTGTACAATTTTCCCTGTTCCCTGCTTTTCTGCCGTTTTTCTTTTATCGAACTTGAAAAACGGATTTGCTCGCGCACCAGTTTCCGGTAATTTGCCAGCATCTCTTCAGAAATAATTCCTTCCTCCACTGCCTGTAACACAGCACAGTCTTTTTCATTGGTGTGGCTACAGTCGGTAAACCGGCATTGTTTTGATATTTTGGAAATTTCGTCATAGGTCAGT
>JAFGDX010000072.1 GCA_016931875.1 Prolixibacteraceae bacterium | reverse complement strand
CCGGTGTCATACATCAAAGTTTCGGGTGGTATGTTTTTGGATATGACGATTCACGACTTTGACATGGCCTGTTATATTTCGGGAAAACAGGTAAAAGAGGTGTTTGCCAAAGCTGCTGTGATGGTCGATCCTGAAATCGGGAAAGCAGGTGACATCGATACAGCCATTATTACCCTCACCTTTGACGACGGATCCATGGCGGTTATCGACAACTGCCGGAAAGCGGTTTACGGGTACGATCAGCGCCTGGAAGTGTTTGGCAGCAAAGGAATGGCACAAACCGAAAACAATTTTCCCAATCACCACAAGTTATACACTGCATCAGGTGTTTCCGGCGATTTGCCGCTGCACTTTTTCCTCGAAAGATATGATGCTTCCTACAACTTTGAAATCAGGGAATTTATTGATGCACTGACAGCCGGAGGCGAAATGCCGGTAAGCGGCAACGACGGCCTTCTTTCCATGGCCATTGCGCTGGCAGCCAAAAAATCGGTGGAAGAAGGGCGCACTGTAAAACTGGATGAAATCATTTAAGTACACAACCATGCGTAACTGCGGAAGAAAAAAACAATACAAAACCTTCTCGTTTAATGCTGTACGATTGAACGCTCTTTTGGCAGCAACTGCATTATTTATTTTTATCGGGTTGAACTGTGCAGCACAAAATTCACAACCAAAACAGTTGACGGAACAATGGGCTCACTTTCAATCTTCCCCTGAAATGATTCATTTTTATAATACGTTTGACATCCATAATTCGGGCGGGCATCTTCAGGGAATTCAGGCGCTTCAATCGCGGTCAGGCAGTTACTTTATTTTAACCGGTAGTTCCGGTTTGTATTCGTATTATGCCGTGGTAAAACAGGGAAACAGAAATGAAGTAGTTGCGGTTAACAGGTTGATGGATAGGCCATTTAAACATGCCGGCGGGTTCCAGGTTTTTCAAAATTACATGGCGGTAGGAATAGAGGACAACGATGCCAAAAACCAATCGAAAGTTTGTATTTACGACCTTTCCGAGCCCGAAAAACCACTGGCTCCGCCGGTTGCGGTGATTGAACGAAAAGGGGCAGAATTCCGATCAACGGCAGGTTGTGTGGGAATGACCGAATATGACGATAAAATTTTGCTGGCGGTGGGAGACTGGGATACCCAAAACATCGATTTTTATGCGTGTAATGCTGCTGATTTTCCGGGTGGGGAATTCAGACTCATTTATTCATTGAATCCGCATGCTGCTTTTAAAAAGAAAGGGTTGAAGCAACACTGGCTGGCCTGGCAGAATATCAATCTTTTCACATTAAATAATGAACTTTTTCTGGTGGGGTTGGGGCAGAATCAGGCGGGTGAGAATATTGCCACACTTTTTCGTGTTTATGAAAATGAGTTCGGAGGTTTTGATTTGGAAAAACAAGGCTCCCATACATTTACATGTACCAGCGGATGCAGTTTTAAAGCCGGAGCGGGAATGGTTTTTGACTCCGACGGAAACCCGGTTGTCCTGGCCTGCGGGTATAATATTGAAGAAAATTCAGTAATCAACCGTTTTGAAACGGAACCTGCAAAAAACGGAAGGTGGCCGGCGCATGCACACAACGATTATGAACACGACCGCCCGCTTTTTGATGCCCTTGAAAATCGTTTCAAAAGCATGGAAGCCGATGTTTTTTCGGTGGGCGATTCGCTTTTTGTGGCACACTATTTTGATAAAATACACCCCGGTCGCACGCTCCGGAAACTTTATCTCGACCCTTTAAAAAAGGAAATTGAAAAAAACAAGGGCTCGGTTGATGGCAACGGAGAAGAGATAATTCTGCTGGTCGATATCAAAGATGACGGTTTAAAAACCTACCGGTTACTGCACAAAATTCTGGAAGAATATAAACCGGTGCTGACCACTTTTGAAAATGGGAAAAAGAAAACCGGCGCTGTAATTGTGGTGGTTTCGGGAAACCGGCCTTTTGAATTTATGCAGTCGCAAACAACGCGATATGCCGGTTACGACGGGCGCATGGAAAACCTGGATTCCGGTATTTCTCCAACATTAATGCCCGTGGTAAGCGACAACTGGGTGAAATTTTTTACATGGGACGGCACCGGGCAAATGCCGGAAAATGAAAAAACAAAGCTACACCAACTGGCGGCAAAAGCACGGAACAACGGGTATGTTCTCCGGTTTTGGGGAACGCCGAATGCCACACCTGAACAACGAACTGCGGTTTGGACAGAGCTGCAAGAGGCCGGTGTTGGGTTAATCGGTGCCGATTATCTAAGCGAACTCAATGAATTTTTTAGCGAGGGGAATTAATTTTGGTTGATATGCAAATTGGAACGGGGTAATTTGACTGTTGTGTGCCGATGGATTAATTTGCAACTATGAATTTTACGGATAAATGTTAAAAAATACAGAGGCTGTCTCCGGAGAGACAGCCTTTGATTTATTCAATCTTATGCGAAAGAACCCGTTTTACTAAGATGCTTCTTTTAGAACAATCTCAATAATTCCGGAGTCTGT
>JAFGDX010000508.1 GCA_016931875.1 Prolixibacteraceae bacterium | reverse complement strand
TTTACTGGCAGCCTGTTCAACTGTTCCGCTTACAAACAGGCAACAGTTTACGGCAATACCATCTTCAGAGATGTTATCACTGGGGAATGAAAATTATGATGTTGTATTAAAAGAATCTGCCCTTTCAAAAAATACTGCATACAAGAATGCAGTAACAAGAGTTGGGAAACGCATTTCAGCGGCTGTTGAAGAATATTTGGCCCAGATTGGGCGTAAAGAATTGATTAGCGGCTACGAGTGGGAATTTAATGTAATTCAGGATGAAACGATGAATGCATGGTGTATGCCGGGTGGCAAAATCGCTTTTTATGAAGGAATTATGCCTGTTTGCAAAGACGACGCCGGGATTGCAGTAGTAATGGCACACGAGGTTGCACATGCTGTGGCAAGGCATTCCAACGAGCGTTTATCACAGCAAATGGCTCTTCAGATGGGAGGAATGGCATTGTCGCAGGCAGTAAAAGAAAAAAAGGAAGAAACGCAAAACCTGGTGATGACTGCATTTGGAGTAGGTGCACAACTGGGCGTAGTATTGCCCTACAGCAGGAGTCATGAAAGCGAAGCCGATGAGTTGGGTTTATATTTTATGGCCATGGCCGGATACAACCCAACGGAAGCGCCATTATTCTGGGAAAGAATGAAATCGGCAGGTCAGAGTGGAACTCCCGAGTTTTTGTCAACACACCCCAATCCTGACAATAGAATAAGCCATTTGAAACAAATTATGCCCAAAGCGCTTAAATTTTATCAAAACAATTAATTATTTACCAATTCAAAAATACAGATGAATTCGGCTGGAGAGTCGGCAGAATTATACTAATTTCATGGCATTTGAGTTATTTAATTAGTTTTGCATTTTAATAAACCATGGCAAAAAAAGGGACCGATCATACAAAAGCGAAAAGAAAACCTACTCCACGGGCAAAACAAAAAGCAAGAGGGGGCAAAAAAAGAAAGATACTCTCCGTTTTGCTAAAATCAGCTATTGCGCTGGGGTTACTGGGGTTTTTATTTTTTATACTGGTTTTTCTTGGAATACTGGGACCGGTGCCTTCCTCGTATCAGCTAAAACAAATCAGCACACCCGTTGCTTCCGAGGTTTATTCGGCCGACGGCAAAATCCTGGGGCGTTATTATGTGGAAAACCGCAGCAATGCAAGTTTTGAGGAAATATCTCCAAACATAATCAATGCCCTGATTGCCACAGAAGACGCCCGTTTTTACGAACACCGCGGAATTGACGAGATTGCCCTGATACGGGTGCTGGTAAAGTCAATTCTGCTGCAAAACAGAAGCGCCGGCGGTGGAAGTACATTAAGTCAGCAAATTGCCAAAAACCTTTTCCCGCGCGAAGAACTTGGCCCGCTTTCAATGCCGGTGAACAAACTTCGCGAAGCAATTATTGCCTACCGTTTGGAGCGTATCTATTCCAAACAGGAAATTTTGGCCATGTACCTGAACACCGTTCCTTTCTCAGAAAACATTTACGGAATAGAAGTGGCTGCAGAACGTTTTTTTTCAAAAAAACCCGCCAGCCTCGATGTTCATGAAGCAGCCGTACTGATTGGACTGCTAAAAGCCAATAACTATTACAACCCAAGAAAATACCCCGACCACGCAGTAAACAGGCGGAATGTGGTCATTGACCAGATGGCAAAATACGAATACATAACAGCCGAGCAGGCGGAAACATACAAAGCCCAACCACTGGGATTAAATTACAGGGTAATTTCGTACGACCAGGGACCGGCGCCTTATTTTCTGGAGTTATTAAAACCACAGTTGCTGGAGTGGTGTAAAAACAACACCAATGAAAAGGGTGAAAACTACAATTTATACACCGACGGGCTGAAAATAAAAACAACAATCGACTATAATTTACAGTATTACGCACAGCAGTCGGTAAAAGAATACATGAAAAATCTTCAGAAAGTGTTTGATGACCACTGGAAATCAAGAGATATTTTCAACGAAAACCCGGAAATTATTAAAAGCGCCGTCCGAAGAATTGAGCAGGAAAAAGGAAACCGGAATGTGGATGTGGATAAAATTCTGGCCGGATACAACCGCGAAATTACCACCAGTTTGTTTACATGGGACAGTTTGAAAGAAGTAAAAACTACGCGGCTCGATTCACTCAAACATTATTTAAAATTACTAAATGCAGGGTTTATTGCCGTTGAACCGCAAAGTGGTGATTTAAAAGCCTGGGTAGGTGGTATTGATTTCCGTTTTTTTAAATACGACCACGTAACGGCGCCACGCCAAACCGGCTCAACTTTTAAACCATTTGTGTATTTGGCCGCGCTGGAAAACGGCATTGCTCCCGATCGTTATTTTGAAAATAAATTTACAGTTTACGAAGACTATGACAACTGGTCGCCCCGAAATTCGCACGACGAATATGGCGGGTATTACACAATGAAAGGAGCCCTGGCAAAATCGATCAATACCGTTTCGGTAGATGTGCTTCTTGAAACAGGTACCTCAAAAGTGATTGAGGTAGCAAAAAATCTTGGCATTTCGGCTGATTTGCCAAACACTCCCAGCCTGGCGCTGGGAGTGGCATCAGTTTCGTTAAAAGAAATTGCGGAAGCGTACGCCGCCATTGTAAATGACGGCAGGCGGGTTAAAACACATTATCTTTTGGAAATTGCCGACAACAAAGGGGCAGTTCTTCAAACCTTTGCATATCCGGAACTAAAAAATTCAGGAATTTCGCCTGAGAACTGCCGGGCGGTTATTCATATGCTGGAAGCTGTTGTTGATGACGGAACCGGCCGTGGAATCAGAACCGTGTACAATGTTCCGGGTGATTTTGCCGGGAAAACCGGTACCACACAAAACAACTCCGACGGATGGTTTATCGGGGTTACGCCAAATTTGGTTACCGCCTGCTGGGTGGGCGCCGATGACCCGAGAGTACATTTCAGAACCACCACCTACGGACAGGGCGCTTACATGGCCTTGCCCATTGTGGGAAAATTCTTCCACAAAACTTACCGCGACTCCAAATTTGCTTCGTTAAAATACAGCAGTTTCAAACAACCGGAGCCTGAATTGCTCGCTATGCTGGATGAACCTCAGTTCAGAGAAATACTGGAGGCGGATAGAAAATTCTTTGATTTGGCTACTATTTTCGGTAAAAAAGAAAATTCGGGTTTGGAAGAACGAAGAGCGCAACAACCGGAAGAAAAAAAGACAAGGCCGCTTTGGAGCGCCATCAAAAGTATCTTCAAGAAAAAAAAGTAGGCCCCTTTTCTCATTTCTGAAAAAAGGAGCCACACTTCTCACTATACTGTTTTCAAAACATCCCAAACAAATGCCCTTACACCCACTTCAAGGTTTACCTGGTCCATTTTTTGAACCTTTTCCAGAAGTTCATCCACTTTTTCATCGGGAATAATGGTGAGCACTGCCGAATTAATTTCGGGCCAGGTGTGGGTTCCCATTCTGGGTTCACCGGTTTCCGAGCCGCGGCCCAAAACATCATTCCACCAGGTATATCCTCTGATTCCCAGCCGGTCAAACATATATTCAACACGCTCGGTGTTGGCCTGATTAAAAACGATAAATACTGCTTTCATTGTTTATCTTATTACTTGTCCATAAATACAAACTGTTTCCTGATTTTCTCTTTTTTTCTGCGTTCGCCTTTTGTCGCCAGCACAGCATACATTGTGGGTACAATAATCATGGTTACCAGGGTGGAAACCACCAGGCCACCGATAACGGTAATCCCCATCGGCCGCCATATTTCAGCGCCTTCACCGGTACTCATGGCCAGAGGCAACATTCCCAAAATGGTAGTCATGGCCGTCATTAACACAGGCCGTAATCTCGATTTTCCTGAAATGGCGATGGCTTCGTAGAGTTCATACCCGCGGTCGCGCATCAGGTTAATATAATCCACCAGCACAATCCCGTTTTTAACCACAATACCAATAAGCAGAACAGCGCCCAAAGCAGCAACCACGCTCAGGGTAGTATTGGTGATGAGCAGTGCATAAATTACCCCTGTAAAAGCAAACGGAATTGAAAACATGATGATAAACGGCATCCGCAGCGATTCGAATTGTGAAGCCATTACAATATACACCAGGATAAGGCTTAACACCATCAGCATGGCTAAATCCATAAACGATTCCTGCTGATCTTCGTAGGCCCCGCCAATGGTGGTTAAAATTTCCTGTGGCGGTTCCATATCCGACAATTCAGTTTTAATATTTGCAGCCAGTTGGCCTAACGGTATTTTATCAGGTAGGGCCGAAATGGTTACTACTCTTTCCCTCCGTTTGTGGTCGATGCTTGGTGGCGACCAGTATTCTTCCACTTTGCCAACTTCCTTTAATTTTATTCTCTGCCCGGCCGGGGTTAGCAAAGTCAGTTCTTCAATATCGGAAATGGAATTCCGGTATTCTTCTTCCAGTCGTATTTTGATATCATACTCTTCACCTTCTTCTTTAAAATAAGAGGGAACCAGGCCATTTACCCTGTTTCGCACAAAGGTTGAAACCTGAGCGGTTGACAAACCGTGTTCAGCCAGTTTATCCTTGTCCAAAACTACCTGAAGTTCGGGTTTGTCGTTTTTCCGGCTGATGGTAACTTCCTTCGCACCATCCAAAGCCCGCAACCGTTCCAAAACTTTCTCGGCATAGGCATTGGTAACATCAAAATTGTAGCCGTAAATTTCAACGTCTACGGTATTTGAACCACCCAGCATTTGTGTTGATGTTGAGATGGAAGCCGTTACTATTTCGGGGAATTGAGCCATTTGTTCGCGTAAATCATCGGCAATGTCAAACACCGAACGTTCGCGGTATTCAATATCCACCAAACTCATGGTGAGGTTGATAATATTTGACCCCGTTGTGCTAAACAACGAAAGGAAACTACCTTCGTCGTCAGAACCTGATGAAGATGAAATAAGCGTTACTTCCGGATACCTTTCATTCACCAGTTCCTCCAGTTTCCGGGTTACTTTTGTGGTTTCTTCCACCCGGAGCCCGGTTTGCAATTCAATGGCCACCGAGAGCCGGCTTTCATCGGATTCGGGCATAAAATCGGTACCGATAAATTTCATTAAAAACAAGGAAGAGATAAAAATCAACAACGTTACAATAATTACCATTGTTTTGTAATGCAAAAACCTGCGTAATGTAGCTTCATAAAAACTATCGAGTTTTTCCATCCACTTTTCAATGGTATTTTCATAGCTGAATTTTCGTCTTTCTTTTTTGGGCCGCAAGCGCAAAAACTTCGAGGCAAGCATGGGTGTAAGTGAAATGGCAGCAATGGTTGAAGTTACCACCGTTATGGTAACAATCCAGCCCAACTGGTTAAACAGTACGCCTGTCATTCCCGAAACAAGGGTAAGCGGGAAAAAAACAGCCACCACCACCAGTGTAGTAATAATTACCGACAACCAAACTTCGTTGGTTGCATAAATGGCCGATTCGCGCGGGCTGCTTCCCCGTTCAACATGCCGTGTAATATTTTCCAAAACCACAATGGCATCGTCAACCACCATACCAATGGCAATGGAAAGCGAGGTTAAGGAGATGACATTCAGCGAGCTTCCGGTGACGTAGAGATACACAAATGCCACAATCAACGATATTGGAATGGTAAGTACAATAATAAATGTAGCCCTCCACCTGCCAAGGAAAAACAGCACCACAAAAATTACAAATATCATCGCCCACATCAACGTTTGCGAAAGGTTCCCAATAGAGCCTTTAATAAATTTTGATGAATCGAAGATTTCCTCAATTTTTACATCAGGGGGCAAAGTAGTTTTTAGTTCTTCAAGGTTGGCTTTAATTTCGCGCGCCACTTTTACGGTATTTGCCCCCGACTGTTTCATCACAAACATCCGGACACCGCTTTCACCGTTTATCTTTTCCTCAAGAGTAATATCTTTCAAGGTATCTCTCACAGTAGCAACATCGCGCACATAAACCGTGCGGCCATTATTATCGGCAACCACCAGGTTTTTAATCCGTTCACTTTCGCTGAATTCTCCCTGCACACGAATCTGGTAATCCATTTTCCCCATTTTCACATTGCCCAGCGGAAGGTTCATATTTTCAGCAGAAATAACACTTCCAATCTGTTCAACCGTTAAATTGTAGGCATCCAGCCGTTTGGGATCAACATCGACATAAATCATCCGTTGCGGGGTTCCCACCATTGAAACCGAACCTACTCCGTTCACCCGGTTCAGCGGATTGATAATTTTCTCATCGATCAGCTTTTCCAGTCCGGGATAACTTTCTTCTGCCGTAATGGCATAAAAAAGAATCGGCATCATACTGGTATTAAATTTCAAAATGGTAGGCCTCTCGCATCCTTCGGGCAGGTTGTCAAAAATCCGGTCAATAACATCCCGTATATCATTTGTGGCCTCATCCAGGTTCGATTCCCATTCAAATTCAAGTGAAATTACCGACAGGTTATCAGATGAAACCGAAGTAATTTCCTTTAGTTTGTCCACCGAATTCAAAGCATCTTCCAGAACCTTGGTAATATTGGTTTCAATATCCGACGCATTTGCCCCGGGATAGGTTGTCATAACCGAAATGTATGGCGGTTCCATATCCGGATACAAATCGATTGGTATGTTTATGAGAGAAAATATCCCCATAACCACAATAGCAATAAAAATCATTAATGTAGTTATGGGCTTATTTACTGCACTTTTATAGATACTCATAATGTTGTTTTTTACATATAAATTTTGATGAATATTGGGTGGTTTCTATTCAACCACTTCTATCTCCATTCCGTTGAGAAGCCTTGCCTGGCCGTTTATAACCACTTCATCACCAATTTTCAGCTCTTTGGAAATCACTTCCACTTTATCATCAAACCGGTTCCCCAGTTCAACTTCAATGCGTTTTGCCTTTCCGTTTTCGTTCACAAACAGGTAACGAACATTTGATCCCTGCATTTTCAACACGGCAACCGCTGGCAAAACAAGCGCATTTGTTTTTTCCAAATCGATGGTGATACGGGTAAACATGCCCGGGCGAAGCAGGTTTTTAGAATTGTTGATGCTTACTTCAACATCAAAAGAACGGCTTTGAGGATTAATTGTGGGATAGATGTTGTAAATTTTCCCGGTAAATTCCATATCCGGGTAAACATCTACTTTTATTTTGGCTTCCATTCCTTTTTTTACACTTGGAAAATATTTTTCTGAAATGCTGACGATGGCTTTCAACTCATCAATCTGAATTAAGGAAACAATAGCGGCTTTCCCAACAGTTGCGATTGGAGAGCCGGAGTAGATTTCTCCGTTTTCAAAATATTTACCAGAAATAACGCCCGAAAAAGGGGCGGTTATCGTGGTGTTTTCCGACAAAAATTCCACATTTTTTCGGGCCATTTCATATTGTGAAGCCAATTGGTCGTATTGCTGCTGAGCAATACTTCCGGCCATTCTCAGCGTGTCTAAACGTAAAAAATCAGTTTGCAGGTTGCTGGTCTGAATTTTTGATTGAATCAGCTGTGCGTCATCCATTTGAATAAGAACATCACCTTTATTCACGCGGTCGCCAATTTCCACACGAATTGCTTCAATTTTCCCCGGCGTTGACGGAGCCAAATGCACTTCGTTAAACGGCTCAAGCGTTGAAGTATATTCTACCGAACGGGCAATTTCTTCTTCCCCCAGGGTAAGTACTCTCACCACTTCCTTCGATGCCTGGGTGGTTTCCTCCGCTTTTTTTTCTGCCGGTTGTGTACAAGAGAATACGATGAAAGGCACAACGGCTGTTAGAACAGTTAAAATGTTTAATCGTTTCATTATTGTATTTTTTAATTGTTTACTACTCCGGTTAATGTGTTTAATTCGTTTTGCGCTCTTAAAACCTCCAGCATCGATGTCAGGTAATCCGATTCTGCTTTGAGGTAGTTGTTGTCGGCAGTGGTCAGCTCCAGACTTGAGATGACCCCCTGTTCGTATTTGGTTTTGAGGCTCTTGTAAACCTCGCGCGAAACTTCAACATTTTTTTTCTGGTTTTCAAAACTCTCAACTGCACTCAAAAGATTAAATTTCAACTGTTTAAACTGAATGGACAGTTGATCTTCCAGCATTGCCATATTGTTTTGTGTGGTTTCCAGGTCGATTTTCGCCTGACGCACTTTGGCTCTTCTTTCGCCGCTCGAAAAAACCGGGATATTCATTTGCAAACCAAGCATGTGTGCCGGCGACATATCAAAAGCCGGTTTTAGCAACTTGTAGGTGTAGTTGTAATATCCTGAAATGGTGGGTAAATAGGCAGCCTTTTGCAGGTTCACCTGTTTTTCCGACATGTCTTCCTGCACATCCATCAACTGGTAATCAATATTCTGAACCACATCGAAAGTGCCGTTTGCCAGCGAACTTATTTCGGCATTCTCCATAATATCTTCCAGTTTTTCAGTGAGTTCCAGCTCTGTGTCGGCAGAAACGCCCAACTGCAGGCGCAACATGTTTTTGGTCATTTCGTATTGCCGCTCGGCTGATTTCAGCGCGTTGTTTAATGAATTCACCTGAACAGACAACTGGTCGAGCTCTACTTTTTCCATCATCCCCACCGAAACCATTGGTTCGGTTTTTTTATAAATTTCCTGCAGGTTTTTCATGTTGGCCTCCAGAATTTTTAATGATTCTTCTGAAACCAGCACCAAATAGTAACTTTCAACTATTTGGCTCACAATATCCTGCTCTGTTTTTTCAAGGCTTTTTTCTGTAACTTTTTGATACAGTTTTGCCGTTTGAATGCCAACAATATAACTCCCGTTAAAAATTAACTGGCCAACCTGCAAATTGAAATTGCTGGTAGGTTTGATGGGGATTTTTGATGCGGGTGCATTTTCATCAAACTGAATGCTGATTTCAGCCCCCAGTGCGTTGGAATAATCGGTGGTTGCATTCACCTGCGGCAAACCGGTTGCAATGGTTGCCTTTAGTTGTTCCTGCGACTGAACAACCGAAAGGCCTGCGTTTTTGATTGTTTTGTTAAAATTCAGAGCGTACTCTTTAGCACCTTCAATATCCAGTGTTAACTTCTCCTGGGCAAATACTCCCTGAAAAAGAAACAGCGACAGAACAAAGAAAGTCATCTGTTTTCGTCTCATAAAAGCTAATTTTTAATTGTTTATCGTTCAAATTCAATGATTGCATGTTTTACCATCTTCTATTTCAGCTGAAGAAGGTCATCGTAATTCCGGTCAAATATCTCATGTCCTTTCAGGGTGGTAATTCCCCTGATATCGTTTAAAATCATCTTGTAAATATCCTGAACCGAGGGCTGTTCCTTACATTCAAAAAAGGAATCAAAAAGAAGGATGGAAACTTTTGACATTTGGTTTACATACACATATTGCATATCCAAATCATTTCTGAATATGCCTGTTTTAATCCCCTGGTTAATAAAGTTCTCAATAGTTTTGTAAAGCTTGTGATCTCTGAATTCCAGAATCTTCCGGTATTGTTTGTGGTGGTATTTTTTTAAATCGTGGATATACGACGGATTTATTTTTTTTACCTCCCGGATGGTATTCAGGTAAATTAAACAGAGGCTTTTAAATATATCGGATTCCTCCTCCGCCTTTTCGGTTACTTTATCAAAAAAAGTAGCCAGGTTGTTGTCAACCACTTTTTGAATCAACACATTTTTGTTTTCAATATATTCATACAAGGTTTTTTTTGAAATTCCCAACACAAATGCAACATCGTCAACACTTACACCTTTAATTCCGTATTTTGCATACAGTGCCGATGATTTTTCAACTATCTTATTTTCATTCATCATATACCAGTAAAACTTTAATATTGTTTTGAGTTTTTTATGGTTCAAATTTTTTTAACCCGTTACACTTTCGATAAACTGTATTCCTTTGGGAGTTGATATTCCTCTGGCAAAGTTGATTATCATGTTCTGAAAAACTTCCGCATGATCATATTTATCGCGTGGAAATACGCTGTCGTTGCTCAGCAAATTCATTTGATGATAAAAAAGCTTTGATACAATTTCGATGTTCAAATCCTGGCGGAACAATCCTTCTGCAACTCCTTTTTTTAACAGTTGCGATGACAAATCGTGCCGTTTCCCAACATTTTCGCTTTCAATTTTTTTCCACAAACGCGGATACAATTTTTCCAAATCTTTGAAAAACACCGGGTTTATAACTTTCATGGCCTTAACTCCCTCACGCATAAAAACAAAAATGGCCTCAATTACATTGACCGAATTGGTAACCACTTCCTGTACCTTTTTGTCTTGTTTCACATTCAATTCGCTGATGCATGTGTCAACAAGTTCGCTTTTGTCTTTAAAAATTTCATAAACCGTTCGTTTCGAAATACCCAGTGAAACGGCAATGTCGTCCATGGTAACATTCCGTATCCCGTACTGAAAAAATTGTTTGGTAGCTTCTTCAATTATTCTGTCGCGTACTTCCATTACTAAATTTTGCACAAATATAACAGAAAACTGAACAAACTTTCAAAGTTTTCT
>JAFGDX010000507.1 GCA_016931875.1 Prolixibacteraceae bacterium | reverse complement strand
CCCGGGTTGTTGTTTGCACTTCGGATGGTTACGTTTTTCGCGGCTGTTCCGGCCAAATGCAAATACCCCTGCCGATTGTTTGCGTCTTCCACCACAATCCGCGATTCGGCTTCCATTTCCAATACCACCCCTTCTGCTATTTTTAACCCCGACCAAACCACCAAATCTTTGCTTAATCCTTTCACATGATAACTCATTTTGTCCTGAACAAATCCATTCCAAACCGTTTCCTGGTCGCTGGCCACCGGGTAATTTCCATCAATTCTCACCTGGTTACGGGCATTGTTTATAAAATAAGTCAGCGGGTCAATCACGGCTACATTTGCTGTTGAAACGGCCATCGGGTATCCCTGATGCTCGCGAATGCTGTTTGCTGAAAAACTTAGCAAAACCGCGCCTGAAGAGGTCGCTTCAATTCCGTCTCCCCCACCCAGATTAACTGAAGTATGGTTGATAGCCGCCTTTCCCTGTTGTCCGAGGTGAATGGAAGCCGGCTGATCTCCGGCAAGCGGCGAACTGCCTGCACTCCAAATACCTGCATAATTCAACCGGCTCGGATTATTGCTGCTGTTTTCAATAAAAATGCCTTTCCAGTAACCCGAACCTTCCTCTTTGCCTTTAAAAAGCACAGGGCTGGCTTCTGTTCCGTCGGCCCAAATATACCCGCCGTTTTGTGCGGCAATTTTATGGTCCTGGGCAATTCTCAGCTGGGTACCTCCATAAAGCTGCAATCCGGCGCCGTTGATAATATTCAAGCCTTTCTCCAGAGTATAATTAAATATTCCCCATTCATGTTTTATCCCCTCGCTGAGGCTGGCTGTGTTCACCAAAATATTCCCATTCCAAAACTGGCAGTCGGCACTGATTTTTGCTACTTCCACTGCAGGCAGCGCAATTGAATATTCTTCACCCGGCCCCGCTTTCATATAATTGGATACAAATGTGGCAAGTTCAGCATCGGGCGATACATAAATTCCGAATCCTGTGTTTTCAGTAAAAAATGAATGTTCAATTTTTATCCTGCTGCCACTTTCAGCAAAAACCCCGGCAGCATAAGGTTGCTGTGAAGGATTTGCACCGGCAAAGGCAAGAGATGTATAAATTATTGTATTGTTTATACTCCCCGATTGAAAAACGATGCCTCCCCAAAATCCCGTGGTTTCGGTTTTCCCAGTCAGATAAATACGGCTTTCCTCCGATGTGCCTCCTTCCGAAACAACAGTGCCGGTGGAGCGAACAGTAAAAACAGCATCTTTGGCAAAGGCCACTTTTACACCGGGTTTAATGGTAAGTTTTGCTTCCAACCCGATGGAGGTCGTCACCAGATAATCCGGCTTTGTCCAATCATCGGTAAAAACATCTTCGAGAACCAAATCAGAAGTAATATCCTCTGAAATTTCCACCATTTGTGGAATACTCTCGCCGCTGACAGTAATTTGAACTTCGTCTTTTGAGCTCCACTGTGCCCTGCTGATGGTAAGTTCGAGAACAAAAACCCCGGGTTTATCGGGTGTAAATTCCGGTGTGGCGGTATTTTCCTGTTTAAGTGTAGCCAAACTGCCGGCAGGTTTACTTTTTAATGTCCAGAGATAACTAAAATTACCCCCTTCGGTATCTTTCGAAGCGCTGCCATCCAGCTGAACAACAGCTCCGGTTATGGCTTGCCGGTCGTTGCCCGCTTTGGCAGTAAGCGGATTGATTTCCGCCGCCGGGTCTTCTTCCTTGCAGGAAACCCCAATGATGAACGGGATTACAATCATCATCAAAAAAATAAAATTTCGTCTCATCGTATTAAATAAATTAAATTGATTATTACTCTGGTTTTGTGTTTTGGGAACAACAATTTCTGTTTTAAGAGCTGAATTCCTTCTGTTTAGCTTTTTAAACGCAAATATTGTATTTGCGAACCATCCGGATTTGTCAGCGTCAAAACATCAAAAATTTGCCCTGAATTGTTGGCAGTTGTTGACAATGTATAAGTGAGTGTGAAACCGGCTGTATCTTCGTTCCGGTCGAAATTATTGCCCGGGTTACACACGCTGTGGTACTTTTTTCTGCGGGTTTGCGGAGAAAATGTCAGGGTATTTCCTTCAACCGTAATTTCACCTTTAATGTATTCGGCTGTGTACACCTGGCATCCGCCGGTACTTGTGCTGGCCACCACTGCCCAGATGAAATCACCGTCAGACTGCAACTGAATTCCAAATCCGGGGACTGGGTTCATCGACCAAGGATCATAACTGCCACGAAACCAGACCTTGGTTTGCGGATTGTAGAGCAACGAGTCAAAGCCATGTTGCATCGACAGGCTCCACGAATCGAGCCAGTTACCTACAAGCGCCTGTGGCAAAACCGGAATGTCGGGCGGCGGAGGTTCGTTCCCCAAAACATCTTCGGTTTCCCGGCACGCGTAAATAACAGAAAAGGAAAACACACACAGGTACAAAAAGAATTGATGCATTCTCATGTGATTATATTTTACTTTTGAATAATTCAGTGGAACCTACCTTTTTACAAAGCCCTGCAAACGAATTGCATATTCTTTTTTGTCTGCTTGGTACAAAATGCTGTATTGCGTGGGATAATACCTGCCGGTTTCGTGGTAATGACGGGGAACCGCGAGATTTATCGTTTCGTCGGGTTTTTCCTGTAAATAGGCAGTCGTCATCATGGGTTCATAAAAAATGGCCTTTTCATTGTACGAGCCCATTAAAAAAGTTCTGGTAAAGGTTTCCCCGTTTAGTTCAGGTGAAAGCGGGTCGCCCCAGTGTTTTCCCATTTGCGGAACAACACCGGGAAATGGTACATAATTGTCGGGCATATACCCGGCGGGTGGTAATTTTTCTCCTTTTGGATCTTCTTCGCCAATGTCCATCCGGTTTTCTTTTGAAATCATATAGAAATGCATGTCGAAATGTGGCAGGCTGTAAACACCGTTCGGGTCGTGTCCGTG
>JAFGDX010000506.1 GCA_016931875.1 Prolixibacteraceae bacterium | reverse complement strand
GCAACGCAACCACCGGATATCTTCCTGTGTAATTACTTTAATTCCATTTGTAAGCTGTTCAGAAAACGATGGCAATTCAAAGGCAAATGCGTATTCTGCAGGCTGAATATTTTCCGGGAAAAAATGGACGCGCCGGTTTACCCCTCTTGTTATTTGAAGGTAAACACCGGCATGAATGTTATTCAAATCATTCAGCATCAACAATTTTTGAAAGATATTTTCATACTTTCCGAGATCGGAAAATCGAATCGAAATTTCAGAAAGGCTTCTTTCCAGTCGCTTCATATGATCGCTGTAACGAAAAGGTTTCCCGTTATAATATTTTATCACTTCATAAACCCCGTCGGCAAAAATAAATCCCCTGTCGTTGGGTGATATTTTTGCCTCTTCCGCCGGAATAAATTCGCCATTTAAATAAACTGTTTCACTCATTTCTGCATGTTTTTAAGAAGCTGAATTTCATCAGCCCAACGTTCTTCATTGGGGGTTTCCAAAATTAACGGAATTCCGTTAAAGCGTTCATCGTTCATAATATATTCAAAAACTTCAAGCCCAAGTGTGCCGTTGCCCAAACTGTCGTGCCTGTCCACTTTCAAGCCCAGCTCCTTTTTGGAATCGTTGAGGTGCATTCCTTTTAAATAAGAAAAGCCAACCACCTCGTCAAATTCCCTGAAAACCGTTTTGCAACCTTCTTTGGTTTTTATATTGTAACCCGCTGAATAAGCGTGGCATGTGTCGATACAAACCCCGACCCTGCTTTTGTCTTCCACCTGGTTGATAATTTTTTTGAGTTGGGAAAATGCATATCCGATGTTGGTGCCCTGTCCGGCGGTATTTTCAATAACTGCCGTCACTCCTTTTGTTTTTTCCAAAACGATATTTATTGATTCAGCAATGATTGAAATACACTTTTCTTCCGTGATTTGGTTCAAATGACTTCCCGGATGAAAGTTCAGCCGATCGAGCCCCAATTGTTCACACCGCTGCATTTCATCCAAAAAGGCATCTCTCGATTTTTGCAATGCTGTTTTTTCAGGATGACCAGGATTTATAAGGTAACTGTCGTGTGGCAAAATCTGCCCGGGTTGAAAATTATACTTTTCACAATTCTTTTTAAATGCGGTAATATTTTCATCGCTTAACGGTTTGGCCACCCACTGCCGCTGATTTTTTGTAAAAAGTGCAAAAGCTGTGGCGCCAATTTTAAATGCGTTTAGCGGTGCATTTTCAACCCCGCCTGCCGCACTGACATGAGCTCCAATCAATTTTTTCATAAACCGTTAAAAATTAATAACGTATAAAGATTCGGAATAAAATTTGCTGTAATTTTATTTGTTGTTTGAACGAAAATAGGATTTATTCATCATAAAATTAAATGACCATGAAAAAATTATTCATCATACTTATTTTACTGGCAGCAGTTGTGCTGGCAAATGCACAGGAAAGCAAAAGCAGGAAGGAAAAAAGAGCTGAAAAAGAAGAGCTGAAAAAAGAAGAAATAAAACAGTTGATCGACAACCAGTCGTTTGTTTTTAATGCTTCACATGCCCTGCCAATGGGAGGTAGTTCGATAAATCTGAATTATTATTACAACGTAACCCTTGATGGCGAAAAAGTGGAATCCTATCTTCCGTTTTATGGTGTTGCCTACACAGCTGAATATGGCAGCCGGAATTCGCCGCTAAGTTTTGACGGTACTGTTGAAGATTATTCGGTTGAAAAAGACAAAAACGGATACCAGATTCAGTTTGATGTTAAAAACGGAAATGATTATTTAAATTTTCGATTTACTATTTCGGAACTGGGATACGCCTCGTTAAGCGTAACCAGCACAAACCGTCAGTTTATTTCTTTTATAGGAACTGTGGAGCCTGTTGAAAAAGATATTTAATGTGAATAGACCAGAATTTTAAAATTCCGCAGGGAGTTCTTTGAATAAAGTTATTTCCTGCGGAGTTACTTTTGCCTGCATCACTATTACCTCCACACCATTCTCTAAAGCTTTTTTGAGTGTTTCTGCATAATTTGGATCAATGGCTGTAGCCGGGGCAAATATTTCAACATCGGAGCGCTGAACGATGTAAAGCATCACGGCACGCATCCCATTTTTCTTTACATTTATCAACGTTTTCAAATGTTTTTGCCCGCGGGTGGTAACGGCATCAGGAAACAGAGCATACTTTCCCTCTTTCAGGGTTACATTTTTTACTTCAACAAAACATTTTTCATGTTGATTTTCAGCATAAATATCAAAACGCGAATCGCCAAATTTCACTTCGCGCTTTACGGTTGTGTATCCTTCCAGTCCGGGAATCTGGTTGGTTAAGATGGCTTCGAATGCCAGTTTGTTGGGGTTTCCGGTGTTAATACCCACCCAGGCATTGTTTATTTGTATCATTTCCCAGGTAAAACGGGTTTTCCGTTTCGGATCTGTCACCGGGGTGAGGTAAACTTCCGCTCCGCTTTCAATACAACTCTTCATAGTACCTGAGTTGGTGCAATGGGCAACAACCACGGTTCCGTCGTCAAGTTGCACATCGGCAAGAAAACGTTTGTAGCGTTGAATCAATTTCCCGTGAACCAGGTTTTCCTCAAACTTCATATTTTACAGTTGAGTTCTTGCAAACGGCACCACATTCTGCGCGGCAAATTCCCCGTTCAAATATTTAAAGTAGCCGGTAATGGCAATCATTGCCGCGTTATCCATCGTATATTCAAACTTTGGAATCAATAAATTCCAGTGGTATTTTTTTGCATTTTCCTGCAGTGCATTCCGAAGCCCCGAGTTAGCCGACACACCGCCGGCAACTGTAATTTCTTTAATTCCGGTTTCTTTGGCAGCTTTCTTTAGTTTTTCCAGTAAAATATCGATGATTGTTTTTTGAAGCGACGCACAGAGGTCCTCTTTATTCTCTTCAATAAAATCGGGGTTCTGTTTTAAATTATCGCGCAAAAAATAGAGAAAATTGGTTTTTAGCCCGCTAAAACTGTAATCGAGGTTGGGAATCCGGGGTTTTGAAAACACAAATTTTTCAGGGTTTCCCTTTTGCGCCAGTCTGTCGACATGCGGCCCGCCCGGGTATGGCAATCCCATTACTTTGGCACATTTATCAAACGCTTCACCGGCAGCATCGTCAATCGTCTGGCCGATAACTTCCATGTGGAGATAATCGTGTACCATGATGATTTGCGAATTTCCTCCCGAAACCAGCAAACACAAAAAAGGAAATCCGGGCGCACGGTATTCACCTTCTTTTTCTTTAATAAACAAGGCAAGAACGTGTCCCTGCAAATGGTTCACTTCAATTAACGGAATACCGGATGCGAGCGAAAAACCTTTGGCAAACGAGGTGCCAACCAGCAACGAGCCCAGCAAACCGGGACCGCGCGTAAAAGCCACTGCCGAAATTTCGTTTTTTGAAACACCCGCCCTTTTTATGGCCAAATCAACCACAGGAATAATATTTTGCTGATGTGCCCTCGATGCCAGTTCCGGAACCACTCCCCCATATTCTTCGTGCACTTTCTGACTGGCCACAACATTCGACAAAATGGTCTGGTTTTTTATGATTGCCGCCGAAGTATCGTCGCACGACGATTCGATACCCAAAATAACAATCTCTTTATTTTCTTCTGCTTTTATACTACTCATTTCCAATCCAACGTTCTTTTGTTAACGGTATGCAACTTCAGTTAAAAATATCTGTTAATGTTCATTTTTTTTATTAAACTGTAACGGTTGAAAAATCAGGCAAAACATTACACAATTATTAACCGAAAAAGTTTAAGTTCGCTCAAAAAAAGACAAAAGTATCAAAAAAGGCTGGAAAATATTATTTATTGTTTTGGCAGTACTTATTTTACTGCTTGCCGGGGGGTATCTTTCGGTTCAGAACAGCCGTGTACAAACATATTTAACCCAAATGTTCGCCAACCAGCTTTCCAAACAAATTCACTCTAAAATTACCGTTGGAAAAGTAAATATTGCATTTTTTAATAAAATAATTTTGAATGATGTTTTGGTTGAGGATCAAAAAAGCGATACTCTTTTTTATACACAAAAGCTTTTAGCCAAAATCGATACACTGAGAATACG
>JAFGDX010000071.1 GCA_016931875.1 Prolixibacteraceae bacterium | reverse complement strand
CGGATTTCAAGGAATTCGGGGATGGTGTAGATTTTATTTTTCAGATAGTAGGGAAATAAAACAGCACAGGCAACCCCCAGTGTAATGGCGGTGGTAAGCTCAACCGAGCCGGCTGAAAGTCCGTAGCGGTACGAGTCGCCGGATAAACCCACAAGGTGTTCAGCGCCAATGTTGGTGGCAAACAGCGAGGCTCCGATAACCGGCCATTTTATTTTTCGTCCGCCCAGAAAAAAGTTGGAACTGTTTTGCCCTGCCTTCGCACGCCGGGCCATATATAATCCAATACTAAGGCTCCCGAGTAATACAACAATTCCGATTAACCAGTCCAGTCCGTTTAGTACAATGCTCATGGTTCTATTTTAAGTCAGGTGTTGTTTTATTAGGTTTGTTTATGAACGGTTTACTCGCTTTTTTCAAGAATTTTGTCCATTCGCAGAATGCTTTGTACCATTGCTCTTACAGTATGGTAATTGATTTTCCAGGAATGCCCCATGTGTGTCCAAATGGGTTCTCCTTTGCGCGATAACAGCGGGAACCATTCTCCAACACCTTTATTAATAACTTTGTCAAATACAAATCGGTGCACATTTTTGTAGGCTTCCCAGTATTTTTTGTCGCCAAACAGGAGCACACCGTCAAGCATGCCAATCAATACTTCTGCCTGTTGCCAGAACTCTTTTTCCCTGTCGTAAACGCCACCGGAGTGCGGACCTTCCACATATACCCCGCCGTATTCTGTGTCAATACCATTGTCAACGGTGTGATCAAAAATAATTCGTAAGGTTTCTGCGTGCGAAAGCGGGTCAATTTTTAGGATTTCCAGGGCATGAATCAGAAGCCAGGCAAATTCGGCATTGTGGCCGTAGCAGGTGTTGTCGGTGGCATTTCCTTTTTGTCCGTCTTCTGAGAAACGGTCCCAGCCCCAGATAATGTCAAACTTAATTTGCGGGGCAATGGTCCAGTCTTTAAAAAACTGTGGAATTCCGGTTTTGTACACCGGATGATTGATCACATTCAACAACAAATCGATATTTTCGAGCAACTTACGGCGATGTACTTCTTTGCCGGTACATTCATACAAGGTAGTGAACGCTTCCATTAAATGCATGTGCACATCCAGTGTTTTCCTGTCGCCGCCCGCACTGCCGGGGCCTTTGAGCGTCCAGTCGCGGTGAAACATTTCCCAGTAGCCTCCGTAACGGGTGTCCACACAATATTTCTGAATAAGGTCGAAAATTTTTTCTGCATATTCAATTCCCCGCCGGTCGCCGGTAGCCAGTGTATATTCACTAAGTGAATAAATGGCAAAACTGTGCCCGTAAATAATTTTCTGGTCAATTTTTACATTTCCCTTCCGGTCCATCATCCAGAAAAAACCACCAAATTCTTTGTCCCACATTTTGCCGAGCATAAAATCAACCCCGTGTTTGGCCAATTCAGCCAGTTCGCCATCTCCGTAACCGGCGCGGTGTGCCGATGACAATGTGTAAAGACAACGGGCCTGTGCAATCAGTGATTTTTCATCTTCGCCTGTGTCGTTCCCGTTTACATCAAAATGAGTAATAAATCCACCGTATTTTTCATCCTTCATTCTGCGGGTCCAAAAGGGGAGTAGTTCGGTGGTTAAATGGTTGATTGCTTCATCGCGTAAGGTCTTTATCTCGTTTCTTTCCATACTATTAGTTTTGGTTTATTCTGTAACTGTTGGTTCTTCCTTTTTTTGCTGAATGTATTTTTCTTTTTAAAAGATAAATTTCTTTCAAAAAAACATCGGAACCCCACCTGGTTTTTCTTTCTGTATTGTACTGAATCCGTGGGTAATCCAAGCAATGAATATACTACTATTTATTTGGTTCCCCAAAATAATATTTTGCCCGAAAAACATGGTTTATTAACTGAAAACTGTACAGGTTTTGGCTTCAAAGAAGTGCATTGATACTGTTTTTTTATGGGTAAAATACAGTGTGTTTCCTTTGGCTGCAAATAAAGTTGCTGAAATTGAATTATTTGCATTTGTCAGCAATACGTTTTATGGTCTTCCAGTTTCGCGTTGTAACACCTTCACCAAAAAATTTTCCAAGAATTTCCATTGCTTTTACCGTTTTTGATTTTGATAAATCCAATACAGATATGACAGTTTTATCCTGAATCTCTCGTATTTGAAATGATTTGTCTTCGGAGGTCCAGGGAAGTTTGATATCTACATCGGTTTTTTCTTTTAAAAATGTAACATAAAGCCGGATGTCTTTGGTGACTTCCGTGTGCTCAAAAGGGTTGCTTTTTACAAGGGCAGCAATCTTGTCCGCCTTTCTGGCAATCACCGGAACAGTAAATCCAAAGACGGTCTGTAAATGGCTGGCCAGTATTTGTTCGATGGTTTTTTCCTCTTTTTCCGAAGAATCAAAAATAATATTCCCGGAGTTCAGCAACGTAATTATGTTTTCAAACCCCAGTTTTGCCATCTCTTTCCGAAGTTCGGCCATTGGTACTTTGTGGTGGCCTCCCACGTTTATTCCCCTTAAAAACGCAACATATTTTCCCATTTCAATTATTTTTTTTTGAAGTTAGACGCTCCCGCACCGGAATTGTTCGCAGCAAAATTGTCTTCCGTTATTTTTTGAAGGGGAAAATATTACATTGATAAAATGATATCGGTCAGGCTTTCGTCATGTTCCAGGTTTAGTTTTTTCCGCAGCCGGTAGCGGTGATTTTCAACTCCGCGAACTGAAATTCCCAGCAATGGGGCTATTTCTTTCGACGAGAGGTTCATTCGTAAATAGGCGCAAAGCCGCAAGTCACTCGAAGTTAAATCGGGGTAAGCCTCTTTTATTTTGTGAAAAAACTGTTCGTGGGCGCGTTCAAAATTGGTTTCAAAAATTTGCCAGTCGTCCTGGTTCGAAATGTTTTTGTCAATTTTATTGTTGAGGTAGTTGTAATATTTATCGGGATACCTGGAGCCAAGTTCATTCTTTTGTTTATCGATAATGGTTTTTAGTTCCAGTAAAAATTCGTTCTTTTTAATAATCGACATGGTTGAGTTGGCCAGCTCCTTGCTTTTGTGCTCCACTTCGTTGCGAAGCTTTTCATTTCTTAATCGTATTAATTCCTGTTCGCGTTTTTCGTGCTG
>JAFGDX010000505.1 GCA_016931875.1 Prolixibacteraceae bacterium | reverse complement strand
GGCGCCGCTGTTGAAACCCGCAGCGACCTGCTGGCGGCCGCGCACTCCACTCTTCAGCATAAAAAAGGAATAGCATGTATTTTGGGAACCGGCTCAAATTCGTGTTTGTATGATGGCGAAAAAATTGTGGAACATGTTCCGCCACTCGGATTTATTTTGGGTGATGAAGGCAGTGGCTCTGCACTGGGCAGAAAACTTCTGGCCGACTTTCTGAAAGGAATTATGCCCGGCCATCTGAAAGAAAAATTCAGGCAGAAATATCCGTTTCAATATGCTGAATTTTTGCAGAAAGTGTATAAAGAAGAGCGGCCCAATAAATTTCTGGCTTCCCTGGTTCCGTTTATTTATGAAAATATTCAGGACGACTATTGCAAAAAGCTTGTGGAAGATTCATTCCGGCAATTTTTGTTGAGGAATGTTTTTCAATATCCGGATTACCGGAATCAACCTGTTTGTTTTGCAGGTTCAATCGCTTTCTATTTTAAGGAAGTTTTACATGAAATTCTGGAAAAGGAAGGCTTGACACTGGGCGTGGTATTAAAAGACCCAATGGAAGGATTGATAAAGTTTTACACAAAAAATAAAATCAAATAAACAAATGGTGAATATTACTGAATCGAAGTCGAATTACGACAACCTGGAAAAAATGTCGGTGCGCGAGCTTCTGGAAGGAATTCACAATGAAGACAAAAAAGTGTTGCCGGCAGTTGAAAAGGCCATTCCGCAAATTGAAAAACTGGTGACTGAAATTGTTCCGCGGGTAAAAAAAGGCGGCCGGCTTTTTTATATTGGAGCCGGAACCAGCGGGCGGCTTGGGATTTTGGATGCCTCGGAAATTCCGCCAACTTATGGAGTGGGTTACGAACTGGTTATCGGGATTATAGCCGGCGGCGATCAGGCCATCCGGAAAGCAGTGGAATCAGCCGAAGACGATGAAAACCTGTCATGGCAAATTCTGAAAGAACACAACATTAACGACCTGGATACCGTGGTGGGAATTGCTGCTTCGGGCCGAACTCCGTATGTGATTGGCGCTGTTAAAAATGCGCGCAAAAACGGCATCCTCACAGGGTGTATTACCAGCAACCCCGGAACTGTGCTGGCTCAAAACGTGGATATTCCGATTGAAGCCATTGTGGGCCCCGAATTTGTTACCGGAAGTACACGTATGAAATCGGGGACAGCACAAAAACTGATTCTGAATATGATAACCACAACACTGATGATTCAGTTGGGAAGGGTAAAAGGAAACAAAATGATTAATATGCAGTTAACAAACCAAAAGTTGATTGAACGCGGCACAAAAATGATCATGGAAGAGCTTGGATACACTGAGTCTAAAGCCAAAAGACTGCTGCTTTTACACGGCTCTGTACAAAAAGTTCTGGATGAATTTAACGGAGCAAATCTTTAGGCAAGTCTCTTTTATTTGGTTATTCAAGTAAGAAAAAAAATGATATCTTTGTCAATTAATTACAGCAAATAACGTTTCCTGTAAGATAAATTTGACATACAAAATTGATAAAAATATTTAAGAAAAATCATCGGGCTTACCGTTCTGGTAAGTTTGTGGTTTATTAGGTTTAGTTGGTTTAGGTTAGTTCCCGTGCAGGGAACAAAAAAGGCTGTCAGAGGACAGCCTTTTCTTATTTAAACGGGCTGCATTCAGAAAGGAAAGCTTTACCTTTGCAAAAAAGGAAGATGAACTGAGCCATGAGTAAAATTTTTGTATAGCGGGGGTTCTCACGAAGTGATGCCTTACGGCGCGTGCGTTTCCATTAAAATAAACAATTATAGACACATGAAAACACTAATTAAAAATGCCACCATTATAAACGAAGGGTTAAAATTTAAAGGGAATATATTAATTAGTGATGACAAGATTGAAAGGGTTTTCCCGCATTCACTTCCCGGAAATTTTGATTTGAGCGATACAACCATTGTTGAAGCAGAAGGATTGCTTCTTCTTCCGGGGGTTATTGATGACCAGGTTCACTTTCGCGAGCCCGGGTTAACCCACAAGGGAGAAATAGCCACCGAAAGCCGCGCTTCTGTTGCCGGCGGAGTTACCACTTTTATGGAGATGCCCAATACCAGTCCGCAAACCGTTACACAGGAGTTGCTGGAAGAAAAATACCTCAGAGCAGCGAAAGTTTCTCCGGCCAATTTTTCATTTTATATGGGCGCTACCAACAGCAACCTTGATGAGGTGCTGAAAACCGACCCTTCGAAAGTGTGCGGAATTAAAGTTTTTATGGGCTCTTCAACCGGAAATATGCTGGTTGACGATGAAGAAACCCTTTCCGGAATATTTAAAAATGCACCAACGCTGGTAGCCACACATTGCGAAGATGAAGGCACCATTCAAAAAAATGTTGAAATTGCCCGCCACCGTTATGGTGAAAATGTCCCGATTTCGCGTCACTGCCATATCCGGAGCGATGAGGCATGTTATATTTCGTCTTCAAAGGCTGTTAATCTGGCGGCAAAATTCAACACGCGACTGCACATTTTGCATTTGTCGTCGGCCAGAGAAATGGAACTTTTTAGCCCCGGAAAAGTGAAGGACAAAAAAATTACCGCCGAAGTATGCGTACATCATCTTTGGTTTGATGAAAGGGATTATATAACGCACGGAACGCGCATCAAATGGAATCCATCGGTAAAATGTGCCAGCGACAAACAAGCCCTTTGGGAAGCGCTTCTAAATGATAAAATTGATGTAATTGCCACCGACCATGCACCTCATACCCTGGAGGAAAAGAACAACACCTATTTCAAAGCGCCATCCGGCGGCCCGTTGGTACAACATTCGCTGGTGGCCATGCTCGAAATGAGTAAAAAAGGATTTATTACCATCGAAAAAGTAGTTCAGAAAATGTGTCATGCCCCGGCAGATTTGTTTCGAATCGACCGGCGCGGCTACATTCGGGAAGGTTATTTTGCCGATTTGGTACTGGTTGATCCCAACAATAGCTGGGTGGTTTCGCCCGAAAATATTTTGTATAAATGTGGATGGTCGCCTTTTGAGGGGACTGAGTTCTCGCACCAGGTTGTAAAAACTTTTGTAAACGGCAACATGGTTTTTAACAAAGGAGAAATTCCGGAGAACACTTTTGGAGAGAGGGTTGAATTTCTGGTTTGAAAAACCGGTTTGTAAAATAATCTATTTTTACGATTCCTCAATACGTTTTTAATTTCATTCTATACTTGTCTGTTTCCCAATTGATTTGTACCTTACATTATGTAATCAGATTTAAAAATCAGTTGGCAAATTTTTTTATTAACGGAATAGTAATACGCTCATAATGAGGTGTCTTTGTGGATACAACCCAAAGGTTCATCCGTTTATGATCAGTTTTCTTAGTTGTCTTACCAATACTATAACCGCCGGAAATTACAGAATAGTTGCTTAGGTAAATCTGGATAAAGACAAATTATAGTTTTATAAAAACCACTTTTCATCTTAGAATATTGATAATGAGTAAATACGGTTGAAATATGCAGGGTTTGTCTAAAAACCTTATCGTTTTAAAAGTATCCGAGATGTAACGGATATTTACTGTTACCTGTAAAACCAAAAATCAAAAAAAATGAAAAAAGTAATTTTAATAGTCTCATTCATATTTTTTATTTCCGCTCTGTTTGCGCAGGAGGTTGTTTCGTCAGCCGGAAAAACACAGAATAATTCAGGTTATGAAGTAAGCTGGACTGTTGGTGAGCCGGTAATATCGACAATTTTTTCAGAAAGCAACAAACTCACACAGGGATTTCAACAGTCGAAACTGATAATAACTGCAATTAATAAGATTAGCAATTCAAAAAATGTTGTCACGGTTTTTCCAAATCCAACAAACGAATTTGCTGTAGTTAAGTATAATCAAATGCCGGATGAGCATTCGTACAGCATTTTTGATTTAACAGGAAGATGTTTAAAATCAGGACTAATAAATTCAACCGAAACACAAATTAATTTAGTTGAATACGCTAAAAGTTCTTATCTGTTAAAAATATTTCAGGGAAACGGTTACCAAATTCAAACCTTTAAAATCATCAAACAATGAAAACAAGCTTTATTTTTTTAGTTCTCTTAAACCTTATAGTATTGGGAGGTTTTGCCCAGGTTCCCAACTATTTTAATTATCAGGCTGTTGTTCGAAATACAACAGGTGAAGTTGTTGCCAACACTGATGTATCTTTCCGAATAAGCATTTTACAGGGATCTGAATCAGGGAGTGCAGTTTATGTTGAAACACATACCATTCGGACAAATGAATTTGGATTGGTGAATCTGAAAATTGGTGATGGAACGGTTGTTGGCGGAAGTTTTAATCCGTCAAACTGGGGTGGGAATTCGCATTTTATAAAAGTTGAAATGGATTCGGATGGGGGAAGTGCATATGCTGAATTCGGGACTTCCCAGTTGATGTCAGTCCCTTATGCTTTTCATGCCAAAACCGTAGAAAATGATGAGGTGGAGGATGCTGACGCCGACGCAACAAATGAAATTCAGTCATTAAGTATAAGCGGAACACAATTGACATTATCTGATGGTGGGGGAACAGTTACACTTCCTTCATCAGG
>JAFGDX010000504.1 GCA_016931875.1 Prolixibacteraceae bacterium | reverse complement strand
TACAGACCATTTCTGATTCGCTCGGGACAACAGGAAGGACTGAGTTTTATTAACAGCGATTTGGTTTCCACCATTAGTTTTTCTGCGGGCGGTTTCGATGCCAAATACGGAGATAAAATGTCGTCGGTACTCGATATAAAATACCGCAAGCCAAGTGAATTCAGAGGTTCAGCATCAATGAGCCTGCTTGGCGCAACAGCGCATTTTGAAGATGTTGCCCTGAAGGGACGCCTGGCCCACATTTCCGGAATCCGTTACAAAACCAACCGCTACCTTCTGGGAAGTTTGGATGAGCAAGGCGAATACGACCCAAATTTTATCGATTTTCAAACCTACATTACCTACCAGTTTTCCGAAAAATTTAATATTTCGGTTTTAGGAAATGTGGCGCAAAACCAATACAAATTTATCCCGCAAACCCGTGAAACAACTTTTGGAACATGGACAACCCCGCTAAATGCAAAAGTTTATTTTAACGGGCAGGAAATCGACGATTTTCAAACCTACCTTGGCGCTGTTACCGCCAATTATCATCCAAACCCAAATGTAAACCTGAAATTTATTGCATCTGCATATTACGCTACCGAAGAGGAAACTTACGACATAACCGGCCAGTATTATTTAAATGAACTGGAAAGAAATATGTCGTCGGAAGAATTTGGCGACAGTGTGCTAAACCTCGGGATTGGAACTTTTATCAACCATGCCCGCAATTACCTCGATGCCAAAGTGTATAGTTTTTCGCACCGCGGAGCCTACAATTCTGAAAAACATCTGGCCAACTGGGGTGTAAAATTTCAGCACGAGCAGATTGATAACAAAATAAACGAATGGATTTACCGTGATTCAACAGGCTATTCTCTTCCCTATTCCGATTCGGAAGTAAAACTTTTCTACACCCTGAACAGCAAAAGCAATATCAGCTCAAATCGTATAACAGGTTTCATACAAGACACTTACAGTTTACCTGTTGCCAGCGGCGATTTGTACATTACCGGCGGAATTCGTCTTCACTACTGGGATTTTAATGATGAATTGCTGGTAAGTCCGCGGGCAAGCGTCAGTTATTACCCTGACTGGGAAAATAAAATGTCGTTTCGTTTATCAGCCGGATTTTATCATCAGTCGCCATTTTTTAAAGAGCTGCTCAACACCGATGGGAGTTTAAATATGCAGCAAAAAGCACAACGTTCTTTCCAGGTTGTTGCCGGAACCGATTATATTTTTAGTGCCTGGGACAGGCCGTTTCGTTTTACTGCCGAAGCATATTACAAAAGCCTTTCAAGACTAATTCCATACCAGGTTGACAATGTTCGAATCCGGTACCTGGCAGAACAGGAAGCCGACGGATATGCCACCGGTCTCGACATGAAGATTAACGGGGAATTTGTGAGCGGAGTGCAGTCGTGGGCAAGTTTATCGTTCATGTCAACCAAAGAAGATATAAAAAACGACGGGCACGGATACATTCCCCGGCCAACTGACCAATGGATGAATTTCAGCCTGTTTTTCCAGGATTATTTCCCGGGAAATCCTTCCTATAAAATGCAACTTTCAGGGTTTTACGGTGCGCGTTTACCTGTTGGCCCGCCCAATTCCGAACGTTATATGGACACATTCAGAATGCCCGCTTACCGAAGAATTGATTTGGGTTTTTCAAAAGTGCTCATCAGCGCGGCAAAACCGGTGAACCAAAATTTCCTGCGCCACATAAACGACATGTGGCTGAGCCTGGAAGTTTTTAATCTACTGAACATTAACAACACAATTTCGTATTTTTGGGTGGCAAGTAATTCAGGAGATCAATATGCTGTTCCGAATTACCTTACTTCACGAAAAATTAATTTAAAACTGACTGTAAAATTTTAAATGGAACTCAACATTTATCAAACAGATGCATTTGCTGACCGGCCTTTCACCGGCAATCCCGCAGCCGTAGTTCCGCTTGAAAAATGGCTGCCCGATGAAGTAATGCAAAATATAGCTTTGGAAAATAATCTTTCAGAAACAGCTTTTTTTGTACCTGTTGAAAATGCATTTCATATTCGCTGGTTTACACCGGGCGCCGAAGTAAAATTATGCGGGCACGCCACACTGGCCAGCGCATTTGTTTTATTTGAACATTTAAACTATTCGGAACCGGTCATTCATTTTCATTCCCTGAGCGGAATGCTAAAAGTGAAAAAAGAAAACGGGATTTTTGTTTTGGATTTCCCGGCTTCTGAAATAACAGAAATTGAAATGCCTGAGAATCTGAAAACCGCCTTCAATATTCAACCTGAAAAATGTTTCCACGGACGGGATGATATCATGCTGGTTTTCAAAAATGAATCGGATATCACTCAGCTGGTTCCCGATTTCCAGAAAATTCTTGACTCGCAAACACGCGGAATAATTGTAACAGCAGCCGCATCTGAATTTGATTTTGTGTCGCGCTTTTTTGCCCCGGCGGTGGGTGTAAACGAAGATCCGGTAACCGGTTCGGCACACACGATGTTGATTCCCTACTGGTCAGAAAAACTGAATAAAACAGAACTGAAAGCCAAACAGGTTTCGAAACGTGGCGGAATCGTATTCTGCAAATCAGCCGGTAAAAGGGTTGAAATTGGCGGAAAGGCAGTGACAACCTTAACCGGAAAAATTATTTTCTGATTTAAACTTCTTTAATGTTGTAAACCATTAAAGCATCGCCATGGCGAACGTACAATCTGCCATCTTTGATAACCGGATGTGCCCAGTGTTCCATGGTTCCCATCGGGACTTTAAAACGGCTTACAATTTCAAATTTCCCGGGTGTGGCTTCCATAAGTGCCATTTCACCGTCACGTTCGGCATAGCCGTAAAACATTCCGTCAGCATAAATAACAGCGCCGCCACCCAGTTCTTTGTTCTGAACCAGCATTTCGCCTGTGTTCAGGCTTAACACCTGCCAGTCGTTGCGTAAATACCCGGAAGCAACAATACAGGTATCGCGAAGGATTAGCCCACCCATAAAACTTCTTAATTTTTCATTTCTCCAAACTACATCAGCAGTCTTCCCGTTTTCAGACAACTGAATCAAAATCATTCCCGAAGTGTCGCTTCTGTCGGGGGTGGCGATCAAGATTTTACCATTGGTATATACCGGTGTGTTTGCATGAATTTTATTTCCCTGCGTATGTTTTATTCGCCAATACATTTCGCCAGTGCCGGCATCAATTCCCATCACCGATTCTGCGGTCATGGCAATAACCAGCCGCTGATCATTGTATTCAACTAAAATGGGTGAATTGTAAGTTGCCTGTTCTCCGTTTCCGGTTGAGTTCCAAATCTTCTCACCCGTAAAACGGTTTAATGCCACCACATTGTTTTCTTTTCCTCCCGGCACACAAATCAAACGGTCACCGTCAATCAGAACCGATTCAGCATATCCGAACTGAATCATTGAATCCACCCCCAGATCTTTGATAAAATCAACCGACCAGACTTTGTTGCCACTTTCAGCATCCAAACAATAAACAGTACCTGTTCCGCTTTCAATATAAATAAGGTTGTCTACCACCACCGGTGTTGATCGTGGCCCGTGAAACATCAGGTTGTAATCGGGGCCATATTCTTTTTCCCAAAGCAGATTTCCATTTTTATCAAAAGAATATAAAGTTCCTTCGGCCCCTGTGGTATCTTTCATACCCGTCACAAAAATATTTTTGTTGGTTACCGCCACACTCGAATGTCCGTATCCCAACCCTTCAAAAGACCATTCCATTTCAGGCCCTGCGGCCGGCCATTTTTTTAATAATCCGGTTTCATGATAAATTCCGTCGCGGTTGGGGCCGCGCCACTGCGATATATGTCTCTTTTGTTCTGAACAAGAAGCACATACGAATACAATTCCGATGAAAAATAAAAATACTCTGGTCATATCTTTTTGGTTTACCTGTTACGTTTATGTTTATAATCAAATATGTATTACTTTCACTGAAAATATTACACTTATGAAAGACCCGTTTGGATTGGCCATTCAAGATTTTTACAAAAAAGGCAAAGCACCTGACATAAAAGTAGATAGCAACTACACCAAGGGCGAACATATTGTGATTTCTCATTTTTTCAGAAGCGAAAATGAAATGCCGGAGGTTGAAAAAGCAGCCTTAAAAAAATGCAGGGGCAAAATTCTTGATGTTGGGGCAGCTGCTGGTTGTCATTCACTTATTCTGCAGAAAAAAGGATTTAATGTTACCGCACTTGACAAATCGGAACTTGCAGTGGATGTGATGAAAATGCGCGGTATTCAAAAAGTGGTTTGTTCTGATATTTATGAATATTCGCAAAACACTTTCGATACGATCCTGCTGCTAATGAATGGCTCGGGAATAGGCGGAACACTAACCGGCCTGAAAAATTTACTGCGCCACCTAAAAACCCTGCTGGCCGAAAACGGGCAGATTCTGTTGGACTCGTCAGATATTAAATACCTTTTTGAAGAAGAGGATGGTTCATTTTGGGTTGATTTGGCCAACACCAAATATTACGGTGAAATGCAATACAATGTAAAATACAAAACCCAGACTGACGCTTTCGACTGGCTTTTTATTGATTATGATTTGCTCAATAAAATATCACAGGAAACAGGTTTAAAATGCACGCAGGTGGCTACCGGCGCACAAAACGATTATCTAGCCAGGATTTCAGTAAAATAGAAATCAAAGGCTCAGATAAAAACAGAAGGTTGCACCCCATTCTTATTTCGCAGACGATTTCAGGTTGTTGGTAGAAAAGATCCACTCATTCACAGATAATATTTCCCGGTTTTTTCCTGTTTCACTAATTTGGTAGAGAATTTGAAATTCAGAAAAGAAAGCCAGAAACTTATGAAGGATTTCCTTCCCAAAATTGGATAAAAAATGAAAGCAATTATTTTAATCTCCTCTATTTTTTACATTCTCGGATTAAAAATCGGTAATAAAATCGACATTGTAAAAAGAGCCAACCCGGTTGAAAAAATAATAACCAAGTGTATAACAGCACCGCCAAAACCACCAAAAACAATCGATTTTGAACAGGAAAAATTTGAACAGGCAAAGGCTGATTCATTAAAAGGAAAGGGAGGAATCGGCTCAGAAGAGTTGATATTAAACAGCAAATAAAAATATCCGGCCACACTTTCCGGGAACAAAAAGCAAATTTTCGTCAACAGGAAATCATAATTGATGGTTTCCTGTTTTTGTTTTAGTAAATTGGTTGAAAAAATTACCATCTTCAACTTTTAATTATACGAAACATGTCGTGCAAAATAACATCAAACGATATCAAAATACAAAGTTGGTCGCAACTTGTTGACGAGGTGTACCACGATGCCTGGAAACAACAACTTGGCAGGTTCAGGAGCGACTATGCTTTTCGGGGGTTATCGGATTGCAGCTACCGGTTAAAAAACAGTTTTCTCCGGAACTGCGGAGAACACCCCGAACTGGAATATCACCTTCTGCGGAATTTTCGGAAATATGCACGAACAAGCGAACCGAGCTTAACAAATACACAACTTCGCTCGCTTGTGCTGGCACAACATCACGGTTTGCCCACGCGTCTTCTCGACTGGACCTACTCTCCGTTTAT
>JAFGDX010000503.1 GCA_016931875.1 Prolixibacteraceae bacterium | reverse complement strand
TTTTTTCTGACGCAAACAATATCAGAAGCCCTTAACGAGCCTTTGTCGATAGCGGAAGGCGTAACCCAAATATCGCCATTTTCATCAATTACGGAGATATTTCCACCGGAAGTGGTGGTCAATCCGCTCCGGTACACTTTGTCAATAATCATGGTTATCTGATCACGGGGATGCATCAGCCGGGTATCCAGTTTTTTCATTTGTTTGTTTTTCTCTAATCCAAATTTAAAGGTACAAAAAAAGGATACCTGCCGGAGTTTTTTATCCTGTGGTATCCTTTTAAAAATTTATGAAAAATAGTTATCTTTTTGTCAAAACTTTCTCTTCATACTTTTGAATTTCAACAATATAATTTTCGCCCGGCGGAACACCTTCCTGCAAACAATAATAGTCCCAAACCGCGCCAAAAGGTTTTGTTTTTAACTCTTCCAACAAAGCCAGGCGTTCAAAATTTTTTCCGGCTTCCTCGTATTCAATCAGTTTCGAAGTGGGTTCGAGCATGGCAATCAGAAACGCTTTTTGTGCAGCCCGGGTTCCAATAACGTAAGCCCCGATGCGGTTTATCGATGCATCAAAAAAATCGAGCCCGATATTTACACGGCTTAAAAAATTATTCCTTACAATTTCGGAAGCAATTAACTGCACATCGTCGTTGAGCGTAACCACATGGTCGGAATCCCAGCGAACAGGCCGGGTAACATGAAGTAAAATCTCATCCAAAAACTGCAAGCAGGCCGAAATTTTATCGCCCACCTGTTCTGTTGGGTGAAAATGGCCGTTATCCAAACAAATGAGTTTATTGTTTTGAATGGCATAACCCAAATAAAAGTCGTGCGAACCAACCGTCATCGATTCCACCCCAATTCCAAAGAGCTTACTTTCCACAGCATCCTTCATATATTCTTTTGGATACTCAGTTGCCATTGCCTCATCAAGCGATTTTTTAAGCAATGCACGATGTCCGTTCCGGTCAACAGGAATATCTTTTGAACCATCGGGAATCCAGGTGTTGTGCACACACGGTGTTCCGAGCTGTTTCCCGATTTCTGCAGAAATGGCGCGGCAACGTTTTACATGTTCCACCCAAAATTGCCTGTTTTCTTCGTTTTTGCTTGAAAGTGTAAACCCATCGGCAGCTCGGTCGTGAGAAAAACAAGTGGCGTTAAAGTCCATGCCAATTCCCTGTTTTTTGCACCAGTCAATCCAGCTCTGAAAATGTTTGATTTCAATTTCATCGCGATCTACTTTTTCACCCTGAAAATCGCCGTAAATGGCATGTAAATTTAACCGTTGTTTTCCGGGAAGCAGCGACAGAACTTTTTCAAGGTCGGCCCGCATTTGTTCAATGGTAGTCGCTTTTCCTGGATAGTTCCCCGTTGCCTGAATCCCACCGGAGAGTTCACCGTCGGCCGTCTCAAAACCGCCCACATCATCGGTTTGCCAGCAATGAAGCGAAATTTTAACATTTTCCATTTTTTGCAGCACCTCATCCGTGTTTACACCAAGCTCTGCGTATTGTTCTTTGGCCAGTAAGTAGGCCTTTTCAATTCTTTCTTTATTCATTATTTCCGTTCAATTTATTAAATCTTCATCTCATTAAAGTGAATAGCTAAACTTGTAACTTCCCGAACCCAGTTCCAGCGAAACGCCATTGGTGGTTTGCTCTGCATTTTTATCCAATCCGTTTAAAGGAAGAGAGTTCATCAACACATTTTCCAGCGACGCTTCCGGCAAAACGACTGTAGCCGTTGTATTTGCAGGGATTTTTACGTTATATATCATTTGGTTACCTTCCATTTCCCAGGCCGATTCAATTTCGCCATACAACGACTGGTACTTTACACCGGCATTGGTAAGTCCGCCCCCGGGATGTGGTGCCAATGTGAAATGCTTGTAACCAGGGGCACTCGAATCTATCTGAACGCCTGCGACATAAGTATACAACCACTCGCCAATTGCACCGTATGCATAGTGGTTAAAACTGTTCATTCCTACACTCTGGAATGTTCCGTCAGGTTTTTGTCCGTCCCAGCGTTCCCAAATGGTTGTTGCACCCTGTGTTACCGGATACAACCACGAAGGGTAATCTTTCCGGTTTAGCAACATAAAAGCCAAATCGGCATATCCATTATCCGACAATGTTTTGCACAGCAAAGGCGTACCCACAAAACCGGTGGTTAAATGCCCCATTTTTTTTACGTCATCAGCCAAATACTGCGCGGCTTCAGGAATCAAATCTTCAGGCAACAGATCAAATGAAAGAGCCAGACAATATGCGGTTTGTGTGTGCGAAACCAGTCGTCCGGAGGGAGCAACAAACTCATGAACAAATGCCTTTTTTATATCGTCGGAAAGCTGTTTGTATTTTACTGCATCATTATTCTTCCCAATAATTGTGGCAATTTTGGCAAGCAACCCGCTTGAATACGAATAGTAAGCTGTGGCAATCAAATCTTTTTCAGTAGTTGCTCCCGGATAGTCGGATCTTGTGGTTGCAAACGCCAGCCAGTCACCGTAATGGGTATCGCCTGTCCAAAGATTGTCGTCTCCGGCCCTGCTGCGCATATATTCCACCCAGGCTTTCATACTTGGATACTGAACTTCGAGAATGCGCTTGTCACCGTATGCCAGATAAGTAGTCCACGGAACAATTAAGGCAGCATCGGCCCAGGCAGTAGAACCGCCCCCGCCATTCAAAACATCCGGAATTACATGCGGAACTTTGCCATCGGGAAGCTGGTCGGCTGCCAAATCTTTCATCCACTTAATGTAAAATGGGGCAACCTCGAAATTAAATGCCGCGGTGGGGCTAAAAACCTGTGCATCACCGGTCCACCCCAAACGTTCATCGCGCTGCGGACAATCGGTTGGAACATCCAGAAAATTTCCTTTTTGGCCCCACTGAATATTTTGCTGAAGTTGGTTAATCAA
>JAFGDX010000502.1 GCA_016931875.1 Prolixibacteraceae bacterium | reverse complement strand
GTTTTAAAAATGAAAATAAACAACGCTCCTCTCCGGTATGTTTCTTATTTTTGAAATTCAAACCGTAACTTGGTAAACGTTTAAACTCAAAATATATGTTTTTAAGAAAAACTTACCTGACTTTTTTGTTCACCCTCATTTTTACAACAACCATTCTTTCGGAAGCCACAAGCCAGACCAACTACGACATTGTGATTTATGGCGGAACATCAGCCGGAATATCAGCTGCAATTCAGGCATCGAGGATGGGAAAATCGGTGGTGTTGATTGAACCAGGCAACCGGATTGGCGGATTAACAACCGGAGGCCTCGGACAAACCGATATTGGCAACAAGCAAGCCATTGGCGGAATTTCACGTGAATTCTATCAGAACATAAAAAAATATTACGACGATCCGGCAAACTGGAAATGGCAAACAAAGGAAGAATACCGTGACGGCGGGCAAACACGCACTTCGGTGGGTGAAGATGCCATGTGGACTTTTGAGCCGTCGGCCGCGTTAAAAGTTTATCAGCAAATGATGGATGCTGAAAACATCAACCTTGTTTATGAAGAAAGGCTTAACCGAAAAACCGGAGTTATAAAAAACGGCACGCGAATTACCGAAATCAGAATGGAAAGCGGAAAAGCATTCAAAGGAAAAATGTTTATCGATGCCTCCTATGAAGGTGATTTAATGGCTGTTGCCGGGGTAAGTTATACTGTAGGGCGGGAATCAAACCAGCAATATGGTGAGACACTGAACGGCGTGCAGGCAAACGACTACAACATCACCCTTCGAGGCACAGTTTCAAAAAACAGTGCACATCATAATTTTATTGACGGAGTTGATCCGTATATCATCAAAGGTGACGCATCGAGTGGACTGCTTCCTTTTATTGTTGAAGGAGGCCCCGGAATAGACGGAAGCGGAGACAAGGGAATACAAGCCTATTGTTTTAGAATGACACTGACCGATCATCCGGAAAACCGTATCCCTTTCAAAAAACCGGCAAACTACAATGAACTGGAATACGAACTTCTGTTCAGAAATTACGAAGCCGCAAAAGGACCGATTGAAGAAATGTATTCGTACGGAGATCCCTTGGTTCCTTGGATCAACTCAAAAATGCCCAACCGAAAAACCGACACCAATAATCAAAAAGGATTTTCAACCGATTTTATAGGACAGAACTGGGACTACCCGGAAGCATCTTACGAAGAACGGGAAAAAATTGCGGAAAGGCACCGCGAATACCAGCAGGGACTGATGTGGACACTGGCTTATCACCCCAGAATACCGCAAAAAGTAAGAGATGCGGTCTCGAAATGGGGAACCTGCAAAGATGAATATGACCGGGAGGATGGCTGGCAGCAGCAATTATATGTGAGAGAAGCCCGGCGTATGATAAGCGACTATGTAATGACACAAAAAAACTGCGAAGGATTTGAAGTGGCTGACGATCCGGTGGGTTTGGCTGCCTACGGAATGGATTCGCACCAGGTGCAGCGGTATGTTGATGCCAACGGTTTTGTTCAGAATGAAGGGAATGTGGAGGCACATGTTTCTGCTCCATATCCTATCAGTTTCCGCTCTATGGTTCCAAAAGCCAAAGAATGTTCCAACCTTTTGGTTCCGGTCTGTGTAAGCGCCACACATATTGCTTTTGGCTCCATCCGGATGGAACCGGTTTTTATGGTTTTGGGCCAATCGGCAGCTACGGCAGCATGCATGGCAATCGATGAACAGATTGAAATTCAACAACTGGATTATTCAACCCTAAAGGAAAAACTGGTATATGACAAACAAATTTTAAAGTAAACACTGGTACAATTAACCGGAAACTAATGTTATAATATAAGTAAACCTGAAAAATATGAAACCTGTTGCTAAATCCATAAAACGCTTTTTCCTGATCATTATAGCGGGCATTTTCCTTTGGGGATGCCAATCAACTGAAAAAACAGAGAAAGAATTCACTGCCGATGTAATTGTTTATGGCGGCACCTCGTCAGCCGTTATTGCTGCGGTTGAAGTGGCACAATCCGGAAAATCGGTAATTGTTGTTTCGCCCGACAAACATTTGGGCGGATTAACCTCCGGCGGACTGGGCTATACTGATACAGGCGACAAATCGACCATTGGCGGATTATCGCGCGAATTTTACCACCGCGTTTGGCTGCATTACAACGATTCGTCGGCCTGGGTGTGGCAAAAACATTCCGAGTATGGAAATAAGGGCCAGGGAACAGTAGCCATGGACGGAGAAAACCGTACCATGTGGATTTTTGAACCACATGTAGCCGAACAGGTGTTTGAAGATTTTATAACAGAAAACAAGCTCACCGTTTACCGCGATGAATGGCTAAACCGGGAGAACGGAGTTGCAATGAAAGATGGTAAAATCACTTCCCTTACCACACTTTCGGGAAAAACATTCAGAGGAAAGATGTTTATTGATGCTACATACGAAGGCGATTTAATGGCATCGGCCGGAGTAAGTTACCATGTTGGGCGCGAAAGTATGGATACCTATGGTGAAAAATGGAACGGTGTTCAAACCGGTGTTTTACATCACCAGCACTGGTTCAG
>JAFGDX010000501.1 GCA_016931875.1 Prolixibacteraceae bacterium | reverse complement strand
TTGCTCGATGAATTTGATGCTGTTTTACTTGCGGTAGGTGCCGAAAACCCACGAAACCTCCCGGTTGAAGGGCGCGATTTGGACGGGGTTCATTTTGCCATGGATTTTCTGACACAGCAAAACAAAGCAGTTGCCGGTCACAATTTTTCTGATGAAGAACGAATTCTGGCAAAAGATAAAAACGTGTTGGTGATTGGTGGGGGCGACACTGGGTCCGACTGTGTGGGAACTTCTATCAGACAGAAAGCCCGTTCGGTAACCCAAATCGAAATTCTGCCGCAGCCACCCGAAAAACGATCTGACAATAACCCCTGGCCCTACTGGCCAACCACCTTGCGTACTTCCAGTTCGCACCAGGAAGGATGTGAACGTCGCTGGAGCCTTTCTACCAAACGATTTATTGGTGAAAACGGTAAATTGAAACAGGTGGAGCTTGTGCAGGTGGACTGGATCAATGAAAACGGTCGATGGGTAATGAATGAAATACCCGGAACAAATGAAATTATGGATGTTGAACTGGTTTTGCTTGCTATGGGATTTACACAGCCGGTTCATGTTGGCTTGCTCGATGCGCTTGAAGTGGAATACGACCAGCGTGGAAATGTAAAGGTCAACAACACAAAACAAACTTCAGTAGAGAAAATTTTTGCTGCAGGCGATGTTGAAAAAGGAGCAAGTTTGGTGGTTCATGCAATTGAAGCCGGAAAAGTTGCTGCGAAAAATGTAGATAATTTCCTGCGGAAAAGCTAAGGATAATTGTTTGATGTTTTGTGAATAGCAGAATTTATATAAAATTCCAAATAGTGCAGTTTTTATAGGAGGGCCGGTAAAAAGGAGATTGATTCCAATAAAGCTAATCACTTTCCCTTGATCGTTTAGCAAAAATGCCGGTTCCTCCTTTTTTTATTGTGTAAGTTGGATATTCTCCGGTCGTTTGTGTTTCCATCTTCTGTGAGACCAAAGATAAAATTCCGGCTCTTCCCTGATAATTTCTTCCATTTTTTGAATGTACCCCAGTAAAATGTTTTGTTCTTTTTCTTCCTTCGGATAGAGAAATAAAGGGCTTAATTCAACTTCATACCTGCCCCTTCCAACTTTGGTTGTGCGGTGAAAATAAACAGGAAGCCCGGTTTTTTTTGCAATTTTTTCAGGTCCGGAGAAAAATGGGGCTTCGCGGTTTAAAAAAGTAGTCCAGAATTTCGAAGTGGCTTTGGGTGTTTGGTCGGCTGCCAGCCATAAAATTGTGGGGGTACCGCGCCGGTAAAAATCAACAGTAGTTCGGGCCGATTTATGCACCGGTGTGCAAATGCCACCCCATTGTTCACGCGAATGAAGCAAAAACTTTTCAAATGCCTGGTTGCCGCGTATCGGGTTGTATATCATTAAAACGGTGTGTTTTATAAACAACTGAATTGTGCTGCACCATTCCCAGTTGTTGTGGTGCATGGCAAGTACAATTATACTTTCCCCTTTTTCAAAATGGGCATTCAGCAATTCAATGCCTTTGTAATGAATACGCTGGTTGATTTGTTTTTTGCTCAAGCTGTGCAATTTTATCGTTTCCAGCGATAAGTCGCAAAAATGCCGGTAAAATTTTCCGGCAATCCGGTTTATTTCCTTTTCTGTTTTTTCAGGAAAAGCACAGGAAAGATTTTCAATGATAACCTTTTTGCGGTATTTTACCACAAATCGTACGATTAGGTATAAAAAGTCGGAAATCGTATAAACAACCCGGAATGGCAGGTAAGAAATTAACTTCAGAATACCAGCTAAAATCCTGTTAACCGTTCTTTTTAGAAAATTTTCGTAATACTTTTTGTCTTCTTTTGCCAGGTCAGTATCAATCATCGCCCTCAATTTATTGAGTTAACCATGCAAAGGTACATTTTCCGGCCGTTTATGTTTCCAACGTTTGTGAGACCATAAATAAAATTCAGGATTTTTTCTTATTACCTCCTCCATTTTCTGAATGTAGGTTGTCAGAATTTCATTTTCGCTAAAATCCTGCGGGTTTTCAATCAGCATTTCAAGATGGGTTATATATTTTCCGCGCGATTTTTTTTCAATTTTCTGAAAAAACAGAGGCTGATTAAAGCGTTTTGAAATAAAAGCCGGCCCGGGGTAAAACATAGCTTCCTGGTTTAAAAAAGTAAACCAGCGCGAATGAAAAACCGGTGGGGTCTGGTCGCCGGCGAGCCAGGTAAAAACCATTTCATTGTTTTTTTCGGCCTGAAGAATTCTTCGGAGAATGTTTGCATTGGCCACCATTTCAGCCCCTTGTTTTTCGCGCGAATGATTCATCAGCCGGTCAAATTTTTTGTTATGCAGCGGTTTGTAAACACCCAGAATGCGGTGTTTTATTTCGCGCGGGAAACAATTGCTCCATTCCCAGTTGTTGTAGTGCATGGTGAGCACCACCACACTTTTTCCCGAATCAAAAAAGCGGTTTACAAGGGCTGCATTTTTTATCTCCATGCGTTTTTCGTAGTCTGCGTTTTTCATGCGGATCATTTTTATTGATTCGAGGGTCAAATCACAAAAATGCCTGTAATATTTTTTTTGAATCCGAAGAATTTCCTGCGTTGTTTTTTCAGGAAATGCATTTGTCAGATTGTGTAAAACAACATCTTTCCGGTAACGAATAAGATAGAAAACGACATAATAAAAAATGTCGGATAATAAATAAATAAAAGCAAAAGGAAGGTGAGCCACCAGTTTCAGGAAAAAAATGCCAATATCGGTTGAAAATTTTGATTGCATAGATGTTTTTGATGTGCACAAAACTATGTTTTTTTCATCAGATTATCATCAAAAATTTCATTATCATTAGTATCTTTCGACCTCTAAAATTTAAAAACATGAAGACACGTTTAACAATTGTCACACTATTTTTTACATTGAATTTACTGGCTCAAAATACAATTATTGCCCACCGCGGAGCCTCTTTTCTGGCTCCTGAAAATACGGTAGCCGCAGCCAACCTGGCCTGGGAGCTGGGAACCGACGCTGTGGAAGTGGATGTTTATCTGACAAAAGACAACCGCATTATGGTTATTCACGATAAAGATACCAAACGAACCTGCTCGGGGAAAAAGAACCTGACCATTGAAAATACACCTTCGCTTTTATTGCGCGAACTTGATGCAGGCATTTGGAAAGATGAAAAATACAAAGGCGAAAAAATTCCTTTTCTTTCTGAAATTATTGAAACCGTGCCGGAAGGGAAAAACCTGGTGGTAGAAATAAAATGTGGCAGCGAAATTATTCCGCATCTGGAAAGAGTGGTTGAAAAAAGTGGCAAAAAGGAGCAGATTATTTTTATTGCCTTTGGCTGGGATACCATTATCGATACCAAAAAGGCATTCCCGGATAATAAATGTTACTGGCTGAGTTCATCAAAACCTGCGGTAAAAAAGAATATCCCGGAAGCTGCAAAAGCGGGCCTCGACGGAATTAACCTGAACCACTCGATAGTTGATGACGAAATTATGAGCCTGGCCCGTGCAAACAACCTCGAAGTTCTTTCGTGGACCATTGACGACCCGGCGGTGGCGCAAAAACTTACCGAAATGGGAGTAACTGCAATTACTACCAACCGTCCGAAATGGCTAAAAGACGAAATGGCCAAATTATAAAAAGGATTTCCCTGCAGCGGGAAATCCTAAAAATTCAGGTTGTTTTCTGAAAAGTGCCTGGCTGAGGCATTGTTTTTCTCTATTTTCTGAACAAAGTTTGTTGAATGGTAACCGAGAATCCCTGGTTTTTTAGTTTGGCAGGATTTTGAGCATCGCCCATATCGTCATACCAAGTCAAATCGTGCGTATACCGAAAATCAAGTTGCGTTTTTTCACCCAGTTTAACAGTGGCTCCAACAGCCGCCCCAACCGAAAACCGGTTGAATTTCCCTGATTCGATTCTGTTTGTTTTTTTTGAAAGCAGATAGTTGAATTCGGGGCCTGCATACAATTCAAAAAACTTTGTTGTTGGAAAAGTAAATAACAGGGGCATTGACACATAGTGCAGTTTTTCCTGCGTTCGATAATACAGCGGGAAAAAATTTCCTGGTTCATTCCCGTATCCGTAAGTATCGGTATCAATATGTTTGATGAAAACTTCGGCTCCTTTTAACTGGTAGAGAAGCTCGCTTTGAAACCCGATGCGACCCAATAAATTATTTCTTTTATAAAATGCTCCTAATGCAAGCCCTTCCTGTCTTTCAAAAGATAAATTTGAATCTGGCCCACCATCATTGATATCAGAAAACAAAATTCCTCCTTTTAGGCCAAATTCGGTTTGCGATTTTGCCGGGAGGAAGCATAAGATTCCAATTACTACAAGAAATACTGCCGGCAGTTTTTGTAAATTTTTTTTCATGAAGGCTGGTTTTTTAAGTTTATGATACAATATTACTTCTGAATTATGTTAATACATTTTAACAGAAACGAACTTTTGTTAATTAAAATTGAGGGTTGTTACAAGGTTTTAAAAAATGTAAAAAAACAGAAGGTTGGAAGGGGGTTTGTGTTAAAAAGATTTTACAAAAAAAAACCGGATTCGTTTTAATGAGCCCGGTTTCTGAAAAAGTTTTTTACTGAACAGAAATTCCCCGGCTTTTCAGCATGTGGCTGATTTCGGGTTCACGGCCGCTGAAATTGCGGTACATTTGGTTGTAATCTTCGGTATTTCCTTTTGATAAAATTGTATCGCGGAAACGCTGGCCGTTTTTACGGGTAAGGCCGCCGTTTTGTTCAAACCATGCAAACGCATCCCGGTCGAGCATCTCAGCCCACTGGTATGCATAATAACCCGCCGCGTAACCGTGGCTCCAAATGTGCAAAAAATTGGAAGAACGGTAACGTGGTGGTACCAGTTGAATGTTGAATTTGTTATTTTTTAATGAAGCAGCTTCAAATTCATCCACCGGGTGTATTTGGGTTTTGGGTTGTAAAGTATGCCATGCCAAATCGAGACTGGAAGCTGCCAAAACTTCGGTTAGTGCGTAGCCCTGGTTAAATGTTTCTGCCTTCTTAATTTTGTCTGCCAGCTCCTGTGGCATGGATTCACCGGTTTGGTAATGTTTTGCATAGTTTTTTAACACACCGGGATAGAGTGCCCAGTGTTCGTTAAACTGCGATGGTAATTCCACAAAGTCGCGGGCAACGTTGGTTCCCGAAAGGCTTGGGTAGGTCTGGTTGGCAAAAATTCCGTGCAGTGCATGCCCAAATTCGTGGAACAGGGTGGTAACATTTTCGTAACT
>JAFGDX010000500.1 GCA_016931875.1 Prolixibacteraceae bacterium | reverse complement strand
CTGTCTTCATCATTTTCAGTTGTTTACTATCTGCTTCAAAAACCGGAAATGCTCAGGAATTGCATTTGAACAAACTGGAGTATTTTGAAAAGCCGGGTGTAAATGTTCTGGTATTCAGCAACGAGTATAATGGCATGTTTTTCGACGAAAAAACCGCCGGAGTTGAAATCATTCATCACGGGGTAAGAACATCAACCGGGGGAGCCGTTAGGATGCAGAATACTCCGGAACAATGGGATCAGATACCCACAGTTGTAAGCCGGAAGGTAGACAAAGAAAAGAACAGAATTGAAGTTGAATTGCGTTACCTCGATCTTGATTTTAATGCGAAGCTAATTGTAGCCGGAAAAGATCAGGGTGTGGAAATCACAGTCGTCCTCGACAAGCCACTTCCCCAAAAATTAATCGGGCGTGCAGGATTTAACCTCGAATTTTTGCCTTCTGCCTATTTCGGAAAAACATACATGGCCGGCGGAAACCCTGGCATTTTCCCAAAGTACCCATCCGGCAAAACGGAAATGAGGCCCAACTCTGAAAAAATCCCGCAATTTGCGGGGCACTCTACTTTCGATGACCGGGGAGCGGGTGAATTTATTGTGACCGATCCCATAGCTACCGGAAAAACATTTGTTTTGGCCCCGGAAGATCCTGAAAGTTTGGTGAAAATTCAGTCAGAAACTGAAATAATGTTATTCGACGGGCGAAATCAGGCGCAAAACGGATGGTTTATTCTTCGTAGTTTGCTTCCTGCCGGAAAAACAGGAAACATTCTTACGTGGTATCTCGAACCTCATGCTGTTCCAAACTGGAATAGGCAGCCGGTTATTGGTTTCTCGCAGGCTGGTTATACACCCGATCGGAAAAAAGTTGCTGTAATTGAGCTGGATCAGAATGATACTCCCTTAAAAACAGCATCGCTTTATCAGATTACACAGGATGGAAAACATGTTGAAAAACTGAAAGGGAATGTTGTGGTTTGGGGAAAATACCTTCGTTATAATTATGCAAAGTTTGATTTCAGTTCAGTAAAAGATGCCGGAATCTACTACATTCAATATGGCGATCAGAAATCAAATCCCTTTCCAATCAGCCCCAATGTATATGGCAATATCTGGCACTCAACACTGGATGTCTGGTTTCCAGTACAAATGGACCACATGACTGTGAATGAGGCTTATCGCACATGGCACGGCGAACCTTATAAAGACGATTGCCTGCAGGCTCCTCTAAATCATGAACATTTCGACGGGTACAGGCAAGGCCCAACCACCGATACAAAATACAAACCACTGGAGCGGATTCCGAATATGGCTGTTGGCGGATGGTTTGATGCCGGTGATTTTGATATTCAGACCGGCTCGCACAACAGCGTTATTTCAAGTTTTGCAGAAGCATGGGAAGACCTGAATGTTAACAGAGACGAGACGTATATTGACCAGAAAACCCGCTATGTCGACATTCACAGGCCGGACGGAAAACCGGATATTGTGCAGCAAATTGAACATGGTACCTTAAACATTGTTGCACAATGCGAAAACATCGGGCATCCGGTAAGGGGGATAATTGTTCCTAACCTCCACCAGTATCACCATTTGGGAGATGCTATGACAGAAACGGATAACCTTCCATATAATCCAAAGCTAAAACCTTACGAAACTGACGGAAAAACAAGCGGTACGTTTGATGATCGCTGGGCATTCACCAATCGCAGTACCTTTCTGGATTTGCAGACGGCAGCATCTCTGGCCGCAGCAAGCCGTGCCCTTAAGGGTTATAATGACAATCTTGCTGAGCGTGCACTTGCTTCAGCAAAAAGACTTCTGGAAGAAGCAAATGCAGCATCGCAGAACACAAATGCGGATGCAAATTCAATGTGGCGAAGATTTGGTTCAGACATGGATGCGCTTTTGCAACTTTTTATAACCACAAATGAAAAAAAATATTCAGACCGGTTTTTGGAACAAATATGGACAGCACTTGAACCGCTTTCAGGCAGACCGGATCGAGGATTTAATACCAGGGCCCTTAAATTGGCTTTAAAGGCAGTCCCTCATATGGATGCTGCTTACAAAAATAAATTAAGGGATTACGTGCTCAGATATAAAGAATCGTTGGATGAACAGGAAAAACAAAATCCGTATGGAGTTCCGGTTACTTTGGGAGGCTGGGGCGGAAGCGGTTCTGTCGTTAACTGGGCGGTTACAAATTACTATGCCTGCAAAGAATTCCCGGATATTGTAAATAATGAATATGTATTGAGAGGACTGGATTATATTTTTGGCTGCCATCCGTATTCGAATGTGTCGTTTGTAAACGATGTGGGTGTCATGACAAAAAAAGTTGCCTACGGAAACAACCGTGCTGATTTTACAACCATTGCCGGAGGCATTGTCCCCGGATTGATTTTGCTCAAGCCTGATTTTCTTGAAAACAAAGATGATTGGCCATTTCTTTGGGGTGAAAATGAAGTTACCATTGGAGGCAGCGCCGAATATATTCTGCTTGGAGCAGCCGTGAATGACTTGTTGAAGGATTAAAAAAGACAAGAATTATGAAGAAGTATATATTGCTAATAATGGGATTGCTGACTGTTGCGGGTTTTGCTTTTAGCCAGAACCCAATCATCCGCGATCAGTTTTCTGCCGACCCAGCAGCCAGGGTTTTTAATGGAAAGATATACCTTTTCCCTTCACATGATATTCCAACTCCTCCTGAGAAAAACTTAAGAGAAAACTGGTTCTGTATGGAGGATTACCATGCATTTTCTTCTGAAAATCTCGTTAACTGGATCGACCATGGGGTAATTGTTCGTCAGAATAAAGTTGCTTGGGTTGATTCTACTTCATACAGCATGTGGGCACCCGATTGCGTTGAACGGAACGGGAAATACTATTTTTATTTCCCGGCCAATAAAAAAACTGACGGAACAAACGAAAGAAGAGGGTTTGGCATTGGCGTGGCTGTTGCAGATAAACCGGAAGGCCCATACAATGCGCAAATTGAACCGATTGAAGGAATTAACGGGATTGATCCCAACATACTTATAGACAAAAACGGACAGGCTTATATCTACTGGTCGATGGGGAATATTTTTGTTGCCAAACTAAAAGAGAATATGCTTGAACTGGCTTCTGAACCGCAAATAATCTCAAATTTACCAGCTAACGGATTAAAAGAAGGTCCCTTTGTATTTGAAAGAAATGGCATTTACTACCTCACTTTTCCTCATGTTGAAAATAAAACGGAAAGGCTTGAATATGCGATGGGTGATAATCCGATGGGGCCGTTCAAGATGACAGGTGTGATTATGGATGAATCTCCCACTGGCTGCTGGACAAATCATCATTCAATGGTTGAGTTCAAAGATCAGTGGTATTTATTTTATCATCATAATGATTATTCCCCGGATTTTGATAAAAACCGATCAGTTCGGATAGACAGCCTCTTTTTTAATGAGGATGGAACAATACAAAAAGTAATGCCAACATTACGCGGGGTTGGATTAACCAAAGCTTCGGACAAGATTCAAATTGACCGTTACAGTGCAATCAGCGATAAAGGTGCAAAAGTTGATTTTAACAATCCTGAAAATACGTTTGAAGGTTGGAAATCTGTACTGTCTGGCAAAGGTACCTCGATTCAATACAACACGGTTGGGTTTAATAAAAAATACAAAAAAGTACAGATAAAAGCAGCTTCGGATTTGGGTGGAACAATTGAAATTCGCTTGGATAAAGTTGACGGGCCTGTTGTGGCTGAAGTAAACATTCCAGCGGCAACCAACTGGAAAACAATTGATTCAAAAATCTCACAAATCAAACCGGGAAATCATCATCTGTTTGTTGTGTTAAAAAACAAAAACCCGGTTGAAATTGACTGGATTCGTTTTACAGATTAGCAATTTAAACGGCAACAAAATATATCTTATTGATAATTATAAGTTTTGTATCCGCTATTAATGTATTGGTACAATAACAAAAAGCGTTAAGTTTTGAATTTTACCAAGCCCCAAAGGCTCAAAATGCCCCAAAACACACACTCATTTAACAAACATTTCCCATTAACAGGAATCCGGTTGCAAACAATCAAAAAATTAAATTTTGCAATTGTGCAAACGAAAGCGTAAATTGAATTTCGAATTCAAAACCATGAAACGCCTTGTGACCACATTCACAAAAACAAGAAACAATTTCATAGCATTGGGAGTTTACTATTTATTCAACAATGAAGGGAGGAAAAATTATGAAGGCTGTTTTGCCGTTTATTTTACTGGCTTTGTGTTTTACCGGGAAAACCCAAACAAGCCCTGAAACAACAAACCAAACCAATTTGGAAACAAATAATTTAGCATTTTCAGGAAACGGAAACATAAGCCGGGTCTCTGAAATTTCCAACTCATTCAGTACAATAGCACAAACGCCCTTTGTCAATTCTCAGCAAAAGAACAATTACAAGGCCTTTTTGAGTGCAGGTTTTTGGGGAACCCCCAACGGAACAATTCCCTTCTGGATGCGCAGTATGCAACATGGAAGTATTCCTTCCGATGGAATTTCACTTTCACTCGTGGGCGGTGCATTCAAAGAATACCAAACAAACACCTCGCACAACCTAATGGATTGGGGAGCCGGTTTCGAAGGCCGTTTTAATGCAGGAAACAATACACAATTTATTCTTATTGAAGCTTATGCAAAAGTCCGTTTAAGCATCTTTGAACTGAAAGGCGGACGCTATCGTCAGCAAATCGGCTTGGTTGACTCAACACTGTCTACCGGTGCCTTTTCCGTTTCGGGCAATGCACTTGGATTACCCAAAATTGAAGCAGGAATTCCCCACTTTTGGAATGTTCCCCTAACCAAAGGAGTTATTGCCATAAAAGGTAATCTCGCTCACGGTTGGGCAGGCACGCAAACACTTAAAAGCGGTGAAAGTTATCCGGTTTTGGTTTCTGAAATTGATGCATACATCCACCAGCTAAGCGCTTATGGCCGCATTGGAAAAACCAACTGGAAAGTAAAACTTTATGGAGGACTTAACCACATGGCAATGTGGGGGAACGAAGAAAAAATCTTTCCAGGCTGGGACTTGTCGCAGTTTGAAACCTTTAAATACGTTGTTATCGGGAAGGCCTATGGAACAGCTTCCGTTCCAAAATCAAAAATCGGAAACCACCTCGG
>JAFGDX010000499.1 GCA_016931875.1 Prolixibacteraceae bacterium | reverse complement strand
GAAGAATGCAGCATCCCGTATTTTTTTGAAATTTTTCCAGACAAATCAGCAACAATCGGAAACTCAATTTTTACAGGCCCGGAATCGTCTTTCAATATTCTTTCCATAAAATCTTTCCACAGCAAATGCCGTTCAACTTCATCAATTGAAACAACAGCAATTTTTACTCCCAATGAATCAAATTTTTTCTGGTAGTTTGCAAGTTCACACAACTCCGAAGTGCAAACCGGTGTAAAATCAAGAGGATGACTAAGTAATATTTTCCAGCTTTTACCAAAATCTTCCGGAAAGTTCAATATTCCGTTGGTCGTATTTTCTTTAAAAGAAGGAGCTTTGTCTCCAATCAACGGAGGTTTATTTTTTGACCATGCAGTAGTTGCAAATAGTACAATCAAAAATAGAATAGCATGTTGTTTCATAAAGCGTTATTATTAGATTTAATTTGGCAGAATGTTTAATGATTATCAAAAACTCGTACCTGCTAAAAGCAAAACATCAGTTTTATTACAGTAGTTTGTTAATAATCTGTTAATCCGGATAACCAGGTGGAATAAAATTCAAAATGTAAAAAATGATTAATTCATTGCTAAAAAAAATTAAAATAAGAGTAAATGTTGAAATAGCAAGTTGCAGAGCATATAATAAATAGGTAATACCTGATATTTTTTTTATTTTGCACCCATTATATCTCCTTTTAAACAGGAACATTTTTATGGAAAAAAAGAAGGATTTTTCGCGCAGAAATTTTATCGGAACATCGGCAACAATTGCAGCCGGAATCACCATATTGCCATCAAAAGTTATTTCCGGTTTCGGATACAAAGCTCCGAGTGATAAATTAAATATTGCCGGAATTGGCGTTGGCGGAATGGGGCACAACAACCTGCGAAATATGGAAACGGAAAACATTGTTGCTCTTTGCGATGTGGACTGGAAGTATGCTGAAAGAAATTCATTTGTCCGCTGGACACAGGCAAAAAAATACAAGGATTACCGTACCATGTTCGACACACAAAAAGACATTGACGCGGTAATGATAGCCACACCCGATCATTCGCATGCACTGCCGGCTGTTATGGCAATGCGGGAAGGAAAACACGTGTATGTTCAAAAACCGCTGACTCATTCGGTTTACGAATCGCGAATTTTACGCGAAACAGCCAACAAATACGGCGTGGCAACCCAGATGGGAAACCAGGGAAATTCGGGAGATGGAATTCGCGCCGTTTGCGAATGGATTTGGGCCGGAACCATTGGGGAAGTAACCCATGTTGATGCCTGGACCAACCGCCCGATTTGGCCGCAGGGACTGGAAAGGCCGGAAAAAGAACAGCGCATTCCCAAAACCCTCGACTGGGACCTTTTTATTGGGCCGGCAAAATGGAGGCCTTACAACGAAATTTATCACCCGTGGAACTGGCGCGGATGGTGGGATTTTGGAACCGGAGCCCTGGGCGACATGGCCTGCCACATTCTCGACCCGGTTTTTAAAGCGCTTTATCTTGAATATCCGGCCTCCGTACAAGGTTCTTCCACACCTGTAAATATGGAATCTGCCCCAAATGCCGAGATTATAAAATATGAATTTCCCCGGCGCGATAACCTGCCCAAAGTTGGCATGCCCGAAGTTACCGTACACTGGTATGATGGCGGACTGATGCCTCCCCGCCCCGATGAACTGGAAGCAGGCGAACAAATGGGCGACAATGATGGCGGTTGTATTTTTTATGGTACACGTGGTAAAATTATGTGCGGAACCTATGGAAAAAATCCAACTTTACTACCGACCAAAGAAATGGCGCACTTTGAAGAACCGGAAAAATCGATTCGCCGGATTTCAAATGCACTCAGTGGCGGCCACGAACAAGACTGGATCAGGGCGTGTAAAGAAAACAAGGAAGTGCGGCTTGAAGCATCATCAAATTTTAATTACTCAGGCCCACTCAACGAAACGGTGGTGATGGGCGTTCTGGCTGTGCGCTTGCAAAGTTTGCAAAAAAAACTGTTGTGGGACGGTCCCAACATGCGCTTTACCAACATTACTCCGGCTGACCAGATTCGGGTTCTTACAAAAAATAATTTTGAAATTGTAAACGGCGATCCAAAATTTCAAACTGAATATGCAACACTTCCGGCCATAGAAACCACCGAGGAGTGGCTCAGACATACCTACCGCCAGGGGTGGGAACAGATTTAAAAATGTATTACTTCTGAATTTTGCTTATTTTTAGGGAAACCAAAATCGATTGATACAATGCCTGATATAATTTCAAAACATACCAAGGTTCGCTTTGGAATCGCATTAAGTGGCGGAGGCGCGCGCGGCATTGCACACATCGGAGTTTTGGAAGCCCTGGAAAAATACGGCATCAAACCGCAAATTATTTCCGGAACCAGCATGGGAGCCATTGTGGGAGTATTTTATGCCGCAGGATATTCCCCCAAAGAAATCCTGGAAATTGTTTCATCACGCAGGTTTCATAAACTCATTAACTGGCACATGCCGTTCAGCGGGTTGATTGACATGGACAAGGTGATGGAAGTTATGAAAGACAAAATTGAAAAAGATGATTTCTCTGCATTAAAAATCCCTTTCTTTTGTGCGGTTACCAACCTGAACAGCGGCCTGTTCGAAATAAAATCAGAAGGTAACCTTTTTCAGTGGGTGCTGGCTTCTGCCTCTATCCCCGTGGTTTTTGAACCACAAATTATTGACGGACAAACCTATGTTGACGGAGGTTTGCTAAACAACCTCCCCGCAGCTTCCATTCGCAACAAATGCCAGGTACTTATCGGGGTTCATGTAAACCACAACGGCCCCGAAGAAGATGTGAAAGGGTTGATGACGGTTGCAGAAAGGTGCTTCCGCCTGGGAATTGCCCAAAACGTGGAAGAAAGCAAAAAACTATGCGATTTTCTTATAGAACCACCGCAAACACGGGAATATACCACATTCAACTTTAACAAAGCCCAGGAAATTTATGAAGTAGGTTTTAAAGAAACCGAAAAATACATTTTAGAAGCTTTCGATTCCATTAAACTGGAAAAAATTCTGGAACTCAGAAAAAACCGTCCGCAAAACAATCTGCGGTAAAAACTCCTGCTTTTTGTAATTTCCACAAATAAAAATCTCACACCGTTTATTTTCTGCTTTTTTTAGTATTTTAGGGTCTTACTAACAACAAAATAAACCTGCGATGAAAAAAAATCTTTTAATCCTTTTTATGATGTTTGCGTCCATAAGTTTTGCCCAGCAAAAAACCGGGGTTTTCCAGTTTAGCAAAGATATTGGCAATCCTGAACTAAAAGGTTCTGCCAGCTACGATGAAAATTCTCAGGAGTACACCCTCAAAGGTGCCGGTTACAACATTTGGTTTGAAAGAGATG
>JAFGDX010000498.1 GCA_016931875.1 Prolixibacteraceae bacterium | reverse complement strand
CAGGAGTGAGCGAACTGAAATTTGTTAGTCGAACAATCCCGATGAAATCGGAGGGTATAATAGCCCGCAGCTCTGCTGCGGAATAAGGTTCCAAAGCTTGCTTTGGGGTTTCATACCCGTTGATTCACCCACAGTTTATTATTGCCGAAGTTTTAGTTTGTTTTGCCATGAATCAAATTTAAGGTAGTTTTGTAAAAAATTATACAATGACATTTCCACAGATACATCATAATAACATTTCTGAGTTTTTAAACAGAGCTGAGATTGTAAAAGAAACAGCCGAACAAATTATGAAAGATTTTGGCATGTTTGGGGTTGAGATTACTTTTTCGGGCGATACCAGCCATGCTTACGATGAATTGCACCAGCAACTGATTGTTCAGATATCACGGCTTGTGGAGCAAAACTACGATTTGCTGCTTTCGGTTTTGTACCAGGTAGATATTACTGACAGGGAAATTACTCTGGCTGAACGCGAACTCCCGTATTACAATCATGTTGAAATTATTGCCCACCAGGTGATTGTGCGCGATTTGAAAAAGGTATTGTTACGACGATATTTTAAACAGAAAGACACGGGCGAAACGCTGGAGGCAAATGGCATCTGAAACATTTTTTATGTTTAAATGTTTGAGAAACCATAGTTCTAAGTTAAAAAATTTCGTATTCACATTTCCTTGATTTGTTTATGATTGCTGCCGTTTTATTCGTTCTGTTGTTCCTGGTCCTTGTATTTGTTTTTTTGAAACATCCTAAATTTGGGAGAACCCCACGCGGTGCACGGCTTGGAATGATTCTGGAATCGCCCAATTACCGCGATGGCATTTTTCAAAACCTGAACCCAACACCACAGCTGGCCGAGGAAGCTACATTTTCAAAAATGTTTCGTGATTTTTTTACGGCAAAAAACAAGCGGCCGGCAAATAAAATGCCTTCACAAAAAACCAATTTATTTGAATTGAAGCCCGATGAAAATGTGCTGGTTTGGTTTGGGCATTCGTCGTATTTTATGCAGCTTGACGGAAAAAAGATTTTGGTTGACCCGGTGCTGAGTGGAAATGCATCTCCGTTTTCGTTTATGATAAAAGCATTTGAAGGAACCGATGTGTATTCTTCGGAAGATATTCCGGGAATCGATTATCTGTTTATTTCGCACGACCATTGGGATCATCTGGATTACAAAACCATTCGTAAACTGAAACCAAAAATCGGGAAAATAGTTACCGGGCTGGGAACGGGTGAGCATTTGGAATATTGGGGATTTGACAACAATCAGATTATTGAGAAAGACTGGTACCGGCTGGCCGAACTTGATAAAGGATTTACGGTGGCTGTAACACCGGCACGCCATTTTTCGGGCCGCGGGTTAAAAGCCAAACAAACACTTTGGGTTTCGTTTGTTTTGCAAACTCCCGGCTTCCGGATCTTTATCGGCGGCGACGGTGGCTACGATGATCATTTTGCTGAAATAGGGCAGAAGTTTGGAAAGTTTGATTTGGCAATTCTCGAGAACGGGCAATACAACACCAGTTGGAAATACATTCACATGATGCCTGAGCAGGTTTTACAGGCGGCAAAAGATTTAGGGGCCAAACGGTTGTTTCCTGTTCATAATTCGAAATTTGCGCTGGCCAACCATGCCTGGAATGAACCATTAAAAAAGATTACAGAATTAAATTCCCAGGCGGGACTTTCAATTTTAACTCCAATGATTGGCGAAAAGGTAATTCTGACGAATAACCGTCAGGAATTTTCAAAATGGTGGGAGAAAATCTCCTGACCTGAGATATTTATTTTGGACGGCTGTAACCCTGTGTTTTGTATTTCTCCAGCAATGTTTTTAATTCATTTGCAACTTCAGGATATTCGCGATATTCATTTTTTGTTTCCGCCGGGTCATTTGCAAGATTATACAGTTGCACAGAATCCTGCGGCACCTCCTCCTTTATTTCTTTAAAACCTCCGTGACCTTTGGCATCAATATATTTCCAGTTGCCTTTTCTGATGGAAAAATCACCGTTTAATGAGTGGTGAACAGTTGCTTCACGAATTGGAGATTTGTATTCTTCGCCTTTGATAACAGAGAGAAAACTGTAACTGTCATGCGCTTCACTAACTGCCATGTTGTGGCCCAGTAAACCGGCAACTGTGGCATATAAATCAGTTGTACAGATTACTTCATCCGATATTGTTCCTGCTTTTATTTTATTTGGCCAGGAAACAATGAACGGCACCCGGTGTCCGCCATCGTAAGAATGCGATTTCCTGCCTTTGTAGCCGTTGCTGGTGTTATGATCATATTTAATTTCCTGTGCAATTGGAAAACCATGTGGCGAACTGCCATTGTCTGATGTTAGAATGATTAGTGTATTTTCGAACATTCCTTTTTCTTTCAGCGCCTGAACTATTTGTTGCACAGTCTGATCGCATTCGGTCACAAAATCGCCATAATTCCCAGCTTTGCTTTTCCCAAGAAATTTATTGCCGGGAACAACCGGGGTGTGAGGTGCCGACCATGGAAAATACAAAAAGAAGGGTTTGTCATTCTGTTGCTGTTTGATATAGTCAACTGCTTTTTGAGTGAGGTCGGGCATTACATTTTGGGCTTTAAATCCCGCAACAGTTAGTCCGGTTCTGCCTCCTTCATCCGTTATTTCTGTTGGAAGACCTTGTGCAAACTGATTTTCAAAATATAAATAAGGTGGCATATCGAGCGATGCGGGAATTCCGAAAAAGTAATCAAACCCAACATCGTTGGGGCCAAAAAGGATGGGTTTGGAATAGTCTATTTTTGCGTTGTCTTCCGCCCAGTTATCGGTAAGTTCAACTCCCGGTTCTAAGGTTTGCCAGCGCAGTCCCAGATGCCATTTTCCGAAACCGGCGGTGTTATATCCGTATTTTTTTAGAAGTGACGCAACTGTTGAAGTTCCTTCCTGAATCAGGGGTTGCGAACTACCCCACAGAACTCCTGATTTCAGTCGTGT
>JAFGDX010000497.1 GCA_016931875.1 Prolixibacteraceae bacterium | reverse complement strand
GGATGATCGCCAATCATATCGTTGGTGTAACTGTTTCCAAACTGCTGAGGGGTTGGAAGCCAGCCTCCCTGCTCGTATTGCGCCAGCATGGTTTTAATTGAATTTATGCTTCGTTGAGGATCGATTAATGTAAGCAGGGGCATCTCCGCCCGATGCGTATCCCACAACGAAAAATCGCTTAAATAGGTAAAATCTGTTGCTGTATGTGTCTGTCCGTCCAATCCTACATAGGTACCATCCACATCGCTAAAAATGGCAGGAAACAACAGCGAATGATAAACAGCTGAATAAAACGTAACCTTTTTATTCTGATTGTAAGTCTCATCATTTGCTTCCGGGGTTTCAATTTCAATTTTGCTCAGTGCCGTGTTCCATTTTTGTTGTGCCTGCTCCCTGATTTCATCAAAATTCCAGCCGGGTATTTCGGTATCCAGGTTCAAACGGGCCTGTTCAATACTTGTGTAGGAAATGCCAACTTTTACTTCAATGATTTCATTTTCAAATGTTTCAAAATCAACATACGCACCAATGTATTTTCCTCCATCTTCTTTTGAGCCCGCTTTTATATTTTCTCCATTCCATGTTCCAAAAGAGGTAAAAGGCTTGCTGAATTTGGCGCAGAAATAAACATTTTTGTGTTTCACAAAACCGTGCGATGCACGATGCCCCACAATTTCAGTGTCGCTTACAATTTCAATCTCGCTTCCCACGCGGTAATTTTCACGGATTCCATGCCCTCCGTCAATTAAAATGTGCGAAACACCTGATTCAGGGAATGTGTAGCGATGAAATCCGGCGCGTTCTGAAATCGTTAATTCTGCTTTCACTGAATAATCTTTTAACAAAACGGAATAATATCCCGGTGAGGCTGTTTCTTCATCGTGCGAAAAGCGTGAACGGTACCCTTCATCCGGATTTTCCTTGCTTCCGGGAACCACTTTCAGCTCGCCGGTGGTGGGCATTATCAAAACATCGCCCCAGTCACCGGCTCCCATTCCGCTGCGATGTAAATGACTGAATCCCAACACCGAATTATCGCTGTAGTGATAGCCTGAACACCAGTCCCAACCTTCCGTTCCCGTATCGGGGCTCAACTGAACCATTCCGCCGGGAAGGGCTGCCCCCGGGAAAGTATGGCCGTGGTAATCGGTTCCAATCATCGGATTCACAAAGTCTGAGTAATTTACTTTTGTTTGTTTGTTTTCCTGTACACAGGCAGTTGCCAAAAGTCCGGCAAATGCCCAGGTAATCATTATTTTGAAATTTCGATTCATTTTAATTGGTTTGTTTATTTTTCAATATTTAATCATGCTTCTTCCAACACATTTGTTTCTGTAATTTTTCCTGATTTAGGATTCATCCGCAGTGTTTTAATTTCGAACGGCCGGAAACTGCCGCTCCATGTACGTCCGGTAAAACGCAAATCGATTGTTGCAGAAGTTGCCTGTCCCAGGGTTTCAACACAACGAATTACAATATCATCGTTATCTTCGGCCTGTTTTATGGCTGAAACAATAATATTCGGATTATCCACGCTGAGGAACGAACCTGATTTTGGCAACTTTCCTCCATGAATTCCCTGATAAATGCTGATGGGCGGAGCCATAAATTCTTCAGCCAGGCGCACAACCTGGTTTTCTTTCCATGAACCACTGTGCGGAACAAGCGCCATCCGAAAGGTATGAATTCCCTGATCCATCCACTGATAGGCATTTTCAAGGTTCAGTTCTTTGGGCCGGTGATGTGCAAAAACCGCCGACCGGGCCACCGAAATACGCAAATCATTCCTGATTACATTGTATCCGTACTTGGCATCGTTTATTACTGTCAATCCAAAAGTTTTGCCGTTTTGCTGCCCGCTCACGTCAATCCAGCGCTGCCCCGGATTTTCATCGCCATTTGTATCGCGCACAATGTGTCCGTATGGAACTTCGTAGGTTGCTGTGGGCGATTCAATAGCTGCCGGGAACGAAAATTTCAGCATTTTTAAATGTTCGTGCCAGTTAAGTGACACATTGGCCTCAATATTCCGCGAACCTTTGGATAATGACCAGTCGGTAGTAAGCGTGGAATTTCCGTAATTAGAAACCACCCTGATAGTGCCTTTAACCGGTCCTTCCAGAATAAGCTTTATTTTTGCATTTCCAAAAGCACCAATTTCATCAGAAAAAGCTTTTACATCGTGGCTCCAGGTATCACTGGGGTCGTTGATAACAACGGCTTTGCATCCGGTTTTGCCTCCTGCAAAAACTTCGTTTCCGGTTTGTTTATCCAGAATGCCAATTTCTCCGTTTTCAGAAAAACTAATTTTGTAAAACTCATTTTCAAGTGTATCACTGGTTGCTGTTACCCCGTTTTTAATTGCAGGAGATTCGGCATCGAGAAGCCGGATTTGACGATAACCAAACGCAGGCAGGGCAACTTCGGTAATCAGTTTTTTGCGGCTTCCGGTTTCGGTTGTCCCGGCCGCCCACTGGTGAGCCAGCGGGTTTCCGTTTTCATCTTCAACCCTTGAAGATGTATGCCTGTCATTCCAGTTAAAATCGTATTCAACAGCCTTTTTTACTTCCCATGCATGTGGATTGAAAATGACCAGATATTCAGAACCGGGATCTTCTGAGGCAATTTGCCATTCCAGTTTTTGAATTGTTTTGTATGTAGCCTGATGCGCTGTATCAAGCGCAAAACCGTATCCTTCCTTTGCTGTTACAGAATGTTCGGGAAGCGATGTACCTGCCAGACTATCGTGAAACTGAAGAAACAGAACACGTTGCCAGGCCAAAGTAAATTCGTTTTTGGGATATTTTGCACCCCACGCCAACGAACCCAAAGCAGACAGTTTTTCTGCGGTAATTAAATCAGCTTCGGAATGACGGTTTCCCTTTTTTATGTCGATTTCTGCCGTGTAACATCCTTGCGCATGATGTTGTAAATCTTCGGTAACTGTGGGTAAGTCAAGATTTTGCTTTTCTATTTCATCAAAATACCGATCCATGGTACTAAAAATTACCTGAGGAGCGCCCTGTTCGGTCTTTAATTCTTCAATTGACTGTATATTTTCTTTGGTTGCACCACCACCATGATCGCCGGCGCCGTAATATGCCATAAAACTTTTCATCGGCTCGTTTTGAAATCGATCCATAATTTGTTCAACACGTCGGTTTACCGGTTGCGTTTCGTTGTAACTTATTGGGATACGATAGGTCAACACTTTTGACCCATCGGGGCTTTTCCACCAGAACAAACTGGCAGGGATTTCTTTTTCATGTGGACCGGGACGCATAAATACATAGTGTTTCATTCCCTGCAAATTCAGAATCTGCGGCAAAGTTCCGGCGTGCCCGAACGAGTCGGGGTTAAAAGCAATTTTGGCTTTTCTTCCGAATAAACGTTCAAAAGTTTTCTGTCCGTAAAGTCCTTGTCTCACCATGGCTTCGCCGCCGGGAATATTAACATCGGGCTCGACCCACCAGCCGCCAACAATATTCCAGCGGCCTTCCTCTACACGTTTTTTAATTTGGGCGAGCATTTCAGGGTCATTCTCTTCCACCCAATGGTAAAACTGTGCCGAGCTTGCCACAAAAGCAAAATCGGGTGTTTCATTCATCCTGTCGAGTGCAGATTGAAAGGTACTGTGAACCACCGACATTCCTTCAGACCATGGCCAAAGCCACACCGGGTCGATGTGTGCATGCCCAATCATGTGAAAACGATATTCCGGGGCATTGGCAGGCCACGAGCCTTGCCCATCGGCTTGGCCGGCAAAAAGCGTATTCACCGGTACAATTGTCATTAGCGCTGTTCCGGCCGCCGTTTGATGAATAAAATCTCTTCTGGAGAGAAAAGAATAAGTTGCAGATGAAGTTTTTTTCATAATATTGGTAGTTTAATGTTGTAAAATCCGGATTCTTATTTTTTAAACATTTCATTTTCAATCATCATACAAATAGCATGATACACCGGCAAATGCAATTCCTGTACATAGGCCGTACGTTTTTCAGGAACATTGATCAGTACATCGCAAAAATCTTTCATTTTACCGCCTGTTTCCCCGGTCAGGCCAATGGTAATTAATCCTTTGGCTTTGGCAACAATAAAAGCGTCAATTACATTTTTTGAATTACCAGAGGTACTTATTCCGATAAGAATGTCTCCCGCGTTTCCCAAACCGGTTACCTGCTGGGCAAATATCACATCGGCATTTATATCGTTTGCAATGGCAGTTATCAGTGCGTTATGAACGGTTAATGAAACGGCAGGCAGTCCCTGTTGCAATTTACTGGCAAGCATTTCTCCCCGCTCACCCGAAATTTCCTTTATTCTTTCTTGAAATCCCGGATCAAGAGGCCGCTCTCCTTCAAAACTTTTCATCAACTCACCTACGATGTGGTCGGCATCGGAGCCACTGCCACCATTTCCACATACCAATACTTTTCCACCGTTTCGATACGAATTCACAATAATTTCAACAGCATTCGCTATTTCCTCTTTTAAAGGAAAAAGGTTGCTGTATCGGTTTAGCAAATTCTGTAAAATACTATTTTCTTTCATTAGTTTTCCGTTTAAAATTCATTCTCATACAAGGCCACACAGAGCGCGGCAAAATCGCCAATTGAATCCCCCAGTAACGCGGGCTTTATCTGGCAAACCTCAACCGCTGCCGGAATGGCTTCCTCTTTTAGAATACGATTGATATGTGGTTGAAACAACTCCACATTGCGCGCATAAATACTTCCGATAACGATACATTCAGGGTTGATAATATCTATCAATACTGCAAGTCCGCGCCCTAAATACTCGCCTGAAATCCGTATAATTTCGCTGGCTGTGGGGTCTCCGGCACTTGCTGCCACGGCGACATCTTTTGCCGTTAATGCCGTTGCTTTCTTACTATCCGGGCAAAAACCAACTTTTTCGCCCTTTTTTAGTTTCCCTGTAACCACCGAAGTTGCCAGTTGTGCAATTCCTCCTCCACTGCAAAAGCCTTCGAATGAGCCTGCTTTTCCAAATCCCACCGGACCGTTTTCGGCCAACCGGATGTGCCCGACTTCGCCTCCCAAATCGTTGGTACCGGTATACAGTTTTCCGTTTAGTATCAGCCCCGAACCCATTCCGGTGCCAAAAGTCAGAAAAATCATATTTTGTGTTCCTTTGCCTGCTCCCATCAGCCATTCGGCAAGGGCACAGGCATTGGCATCGTTTTGAACCGCTGCAGGAACTCCATATTTTTTGCTGAAAATTTCAACAATGGGAACCCCGTCCCACCCCGGAAGATTGGGTGGTGAATAAATAATCCCCTTTTTTGAGTCGAGCGGGCCGCCGCAGCTAATCCCGATCCGGGCCAGGCCTTCTTTTGGGAACTCCTGAAATAATTGACTGATATGCTGATGGAACTCTTCCAGAATTGCAGAATACCCTCTTTCCACGCGTGTTTCAAACTGAATCCGGCGGTGAACCGTAAAGTTTTCGTCGCCAAGAACCACTGCACATTTTGTACCTCCAATGTCAAGTCCGATATAAAATTTATCCGTCTGTTTCATTCAAATTATCAGTATATGTCAATGTTAAACCGTTTTAGCTAAAATACGAAAAAAAACTCCTTTAACTGGATTTTCTTGCAATAAAACGGGTTTTTAATATCATTTTCTGAACGGGTTTGTTTTCCCCATTAATCTGTTCCAGCAGGATACGTACCGACTCGCGCCCAAGTTCTTTTAGCGGTTGGGCAATGGCCGAAACCGGAGGATTACTGATTTTATACGCATCCGGATCATCAAAACTCACCACGGCAATATCATCCGGAATTGTCAATCCGAGGGAATAAATACTTTCCAGTCCCATCACACCAATTTTGCTGGTAGTAAACAAAATAGCCTCTACCCCATTTTTTGTTGCCAGCAGTAATTGTTTGATTGCCAGCAGAACATCGTCTTTTTCATGGGTAAACGGAAGCACTTTTATCCGCTCCTCCAAAAGTGGAATATTTGCATCGGCATGCGCCTGTTTATAACCTTCCAGCCGCTGCATCATATTTATCATTCTGGCGTTTGTGGTGACACAGGCAATTTTTTTATACCCTTTGTTAATTAAATGCATGGTTCCTTCGTAAGCCCCCCGTGTGTTGTCAACCACTACATAATTTGAATCAATATCAGGGAAATAACGATCGACCAAAACATGCGGGGTTTTGCTTTTCAAAAGGGAACGAATCTGCTCTTCGCTTTCTTCAGGCGGAGAGATGATAAATCCGTCAACCTGCCCCTGTTGCAGG
>JAFGDX010000496.1 GCA_016931875.1 Prolixibacteraceae bacterium | reverse complement strand
CCCGGGGCCCCGGACGGGTTTTTGTCAGCCGGCAATGTCTTCCCCGCGGTTGCGGGCACGACGTTTTAACCACAAAATTTACTGCCCGCAACCGGTGTTTGCTTTTTTTACGCCCGGCAAGCTACTGCAAACATTTGTCAGTTATAAACTGCGCCCTTAATCTTCAGGAAAAGAGAAACTAATTTCAAAACCCGAAATATTTTTCAGAAAAAATAATTAGCTTTACGGGCTATTTCAAAAAAAGTAAAATGTACAAAATGCCTTTATACGGAAAAGAATGGCACTGGCGCAACGTAAAAATGGAAGCGCGGGAAGAAAATATAAATTTGCGGTAAAGGCCGGGAAAAGGGATTTGTTGTGTATGCAACAAATCCCTTTTTTATTTTGAAGACAAACAGACTATTAAATATGAGCAGAAAGTATAAAAGAGTAAAAATGAATTATCCAACCGAAATAGGGGGAAAGTAATTGATTATGAAATTTCTCTGTACGCATTACTCAAAGTCTCATGTCTGCCTGGAAATAAATTATAAACTGAATAAAAATTAAAATCATGACCAGACAAAAGAAAATTTTTCTTGAAGAGTCGGAAATGCCCAAACAATGGTACAACCTTGCGCCCGATCTGCCCACACCGTTAAACCCGCCGCTTGGCCCGGGCGGAGTTCCGGTAACACCCGAGATGCTGGCGCCGGTATTCCCGATGAATTTGATTGAACAGGAAGTAAGCCAGGAACGCTGGATCGATATTCCGGAGGGAATCCGGGAAATATTGGTGCAGTGGCGCCCCAGTCCGCTGATTCGCGCCTACGAACTGGAAGCAGCGCTGGGAACACCTGCCAAAATTTACTACAAAAACGAAGGCGTTTCGCCCGCCGGAAGCCACAAACCCAATACAGCCGTTGCCCAGGCATGGTACAACAAACAGTTCGGAATTAAAAAACTAACCACCGAAACCGGTGCCGGACAGTGGGGCTCGGCCCTTGCGTTTGCCTGTGCACAAATTGGCGGCATTGAATGCAAGGTTTTTATGGTGCGTGTTAGTTTCGACCAGAAACCCTTCCGCAAAATGATGATGGAAACCTGGGGCGGACAATGTATTGCCAGCCCGAGTACCGAAACAAAGGCGGGCCGCGATATTCTGGCTCAGTTTCCCGATACTCCGGGAAGTTTGGGAATCGCCATTTCGGAAGCTGTGGAAGCGGCCGTAACCGACCCAACCGGAGGAACACGGTATTCGCTGGGCTCAGTATTAAACCATGTTATGCTGCACCAGACCATTATCGGGTTGGAAGCCAAAAAACAGCTGGCCAAAGTGGGCATTAAAAACCCCGATGTGGTAATTGGCTGTTGCGGCGGCGGAAGTAACTTTGCCGGAATTTCCTTCCCCTTTATGTACGAAAAAATTCATGGCGCCGACATTCAGATTATCGGTGCAGAACCGTTTAGCTGCCCCACATTAACCAAAGCGCCGTTTATTTACGACCACGGCGATGTGGCTCAAATGACCCCGCTGCTGGCCATGAACAGCCTGGGACACAACTTTATTCCCGCACCCATACATGCCGGGGGCTTGCGCTATCACGGAATGGCGCCGCTGGTAAGCGCTGCCCTGCGCGATGGGTTGATGGAAGCACAGGCCATTCATCAAAGCGAATGTTTCGAAGCCGGACTTCTTTTCTCAAAAACCGAAGGAATTATCCCGGCGCCCGAAACCACACATGCCATTGCCGCTACCATCCGCGAAGCCAAAAAAGCCAAAGAGGAGGGAAAAGAAAAAGTGATTCTTTTCAACTTCAGCGGCCACGGGTTGATGGATCTTGTGGGTTACAACAAATATATGGCAGGCGAACTGCACGACTTTGAATATCCGGAATCGGAAATTGCAGAGAACCTGAAAAAACTGGAAGGGTACCCACTTCCTAAATAAGTGCCCTCCCAACCTTTCACCAAAAAGTGAAGAGAAAAGCGTACTGCAAAAATGTGGTACGCTTTTTTATACCAATTGTTTGCTAATATGAAACTGCTAAAAAATTCAAATAATGACATCCATTGCGGTGACAGTGTCTTTTAAAGGATATCACACGAGTTATTTTTACTGTGTTACCCTGTGTTTCCTCCGTGCAACTCCGTGTAATAACCAAACTGATTAAAATATAAACCTTCTGATTCCAATAAGCCGGGACCAAGTGCTGAATGAACTTTATAGGCTGAGTCGAGGATCTCGTGTGTAATTTGATTGATTTTCATAATATAATTTTGGGGTTATATAGTAATTAACTCCGTTACACGGTGGTTCACAATGTTATCCACAGAGTACCGCAGAATAATTTTTCGTAATGTTTTATTTTAGATTTCTTCTGTGCCACACATTCATATTTGGTGTTACACAAAATTTTAAACCTCATAAAGATATTTAACCCTGTACCCTGGCGGTTAACTAAAAAATGCATAAACCAAATCGTCAGGCACATCCGTCAAAAAGCGTTTTAATTCCTTCTGAACATCTTCAAAAAAATGCCTCTTCCCGCTTAACTTCTCAGCAAGCGCTAAAAATATTTCTTCTGAAAAAGAATTGCCTTTAATTTGTATTTCCGTAATGATTCCTTTTGCTGTTCTTAAATTCACCTCCACTCCTCTCCCATCGATTTCGGCTTTATTGTGAAAAGAATATTTAGGGGAATAGCCAAAGTTCCATTCCCAGGTAGTAAATTTTTCTTCCCGCAGTTGCTGAATATTTTGAATATCTGTTTCACTTAGTTTATAAAAATTTACTCCATCGTTTTGTAATTGAACATCGAGCAAAAACTGCAGAAAATCCCCGATTGGCATTTGCTTTTTCAAAAAGGAAGAAATATTGGCCACGGGGCTCCGGTTCGACTGCACTGCTTTGCTTGCATACTTTCCGGGAGCCGCCTTAATTGCCCGGCCAAGATTTTCCAGGTTTGAATTGTACAACAAGGTTCCGTGGTGCAGCACCCGGTTTTTATACACATGCTCGGCATTCCCCGAAATTTTCAGACCTTCAATCAGTAAGTCGTTTCTTCCGGAAGTAGTGGCTGTTAACCCAAGTTTCCCCAGCGCATCAACCACGGGCGCGGTAAACATTTTAAAACTAATTTCGGCCGGGCTGCCCACATTTTTTATAAAGGCAAAATTTACATTCCCGGCATCGTGAAAAACCGTTCCACCACCCGAAATCCGCCGTGCAACCGTGATATTATTTTCGCGAACAAACCGATAATTAATCTCTGCCAAGGCATTCTGGTGTTTTCCAACCACCACAGTGTCGTTACTTTGCCACAGCATAAAAATATCTTCTGCAAACTTTTTCAACAGATATTCTTCTGCCGCCAGGCAAAAAAAGGGATCAGTATTTTTTAGATGAATACAAAGCATACCCTCTGTTTTGGAACTTTTCGTTTTTTATTTTGCGATTTACAAAATGTAATTTATAAAATGCATATTGCAGAGTTATTTTTTAACCGGCTGATTGTTTTTAAAAGCTTACATTTTCCACCTGAGAAAATTATGACACCCGGTAAACCACTTCTAAAAATCAGTATTTTTTCTCAAAACCCATTCAGCATCAGAAAGTTTTTAATACTTTTAATCCATTACTAAACCTTTTCAAAATGAATCGAATAAGTGGTCTTCTGCTCCTCATTGCAATTTTAAGCGCCTGTAATTCAAGTCCGGAATTTGATTCCGTTACAGTGGATAAGGCACTGAAAAACGGAAAACAGGCCAACGAAGGATTTGTGCGCAGCCTCAACTTTGTAAGAGGCTGGCTCACCAAAACCGACAGTATCACCGGGCTGATTCCAACCAATCTGACCCGTAAAACCGATGTTTGGGAAGCACACAATTCGGCCGCTGATAACTATGCATTTATGGTTTTAACAGCTTATCTTCTTGATAAGGATTTATACAACGGCCAAATGCTCGACATGCTGAATTCAGAGCGAAAACTCACTTCACGCGTAAAATCATTGCCTGATACATGGTCATTTTCAAAACAAAATTTTGCATCAGACGAACTAAAAATGGGTGATGTTATTTTTGGCACTTCAGAATACATAAAAGACGGGTTGATTCCGCTGAATGAATATATTGGAGAATCGCCCTGGCAAGATCGCATGATGGAAATGCTCGATGATCTTCTGGAATAT
>JAFGDX010000495.1 GCA_016931875.1 Prolixibacteraceae bacterium | reverse complement strand
TTCAAAAAAGCTGAACGTTGGGTATGGTTCAGCATAAAAAAACTACCGATACTAAAACTAACTAACTAAGCAATATCTTTTGTTGTTACAATCATTTCAAAACATTTAACCGGCCTTTCCCCTTTGCAATTTTTTTGAGTTGTTTTTTATATTAAAACAGTTCCCTTTCAAAAACGGGGTTTCAACTACAACCCGGAAATCCAACAGTTAAATGAACGTCTCTTTTCCGTTGAAAAGTGTAGTACAAAAATAACAGTTCAAAATCAAGCCCATGAATTTAAAATACTGATTTCGAGGGGTAAAAATGCCTATTTTAACTCAACCTATTTGGAAATACTGCCTTGGATGTGCCCGTTTTAGAACCATTGCAAAAAAACAATCGCCCGGGGTGGAAATCAGTGGAATAAATTTGATCTGTAACTTTATTCTGAAAGCCGGAATTTGCAACCATCTGAAGGGAAAAACCAAAGGAGAAAATGGGAGCAGAAAAGAAGAAAGGCCGGTTTTATAACCAGCCTTTTCTCAATCAACCTAAACCTAAACTAAACCAAAAACCAAACTATCTAATTAGTGAGTAACTTTGAAATGACTCATGCCTGTAAAACACATTTGTCAGGAAAAAGGTTTAGAAAAAATTCTACTTTTTCTAATTTTTTATATACACCCGGTAGTCCCAGGGCTTCAGCTCAACCACAAGGTCACCGCTGACCTGAATTTCACTGCCTGAAAAATATTCCGTAAACGATTGGTTTCCCGGACTTACTGTGCCGCTAACGGTTTCACCCGATAAGTTCATAACCACTACCACTGTATTTGAGTCTTTTTCTCTTTTAAAAGCCAGTAAGTTTTTGTGGTCTGTATCTTCCGGAAATTCAATTCTCCCTCCGGCTTCACCATTCCACAACGCCGGGTTTTCCTGTTTCAAATCAATCAGCTTTTGGTAAAATTCGGTCATAGTAAGATCGTGTGTCCAGTCAATCTCATCTTTTTCAAAGAATTCGAGCCGTTTGTTCAGGCCAACTTCCTGCCCGCTGTAAATCAGCGGCATTCCGGGAACGGTAAACGAAAGCACGGCAAATGTTTTTACCGCGTCGCCCAATCGTTCGTAAACAGTTCCGTTCCAGCTGTTTTCGTCGTGGTTCGAAGTAAATTGCAAAGCATAGCTTCCTTCCGGATAGGTTGAGTCAATTTGTTCGAAATAACTTTTGATATCGGGAACTGATTTTTCGCCTTTGTAAATTTCATTCATATAATGGTGCATGGTCCAGCTGTAATTACAGTGAAATGCTTTGTTCAGCAATTCAATGTTATCCTGGTCTTCGGCCAGCATAAAAACCGGTTTAATACTGTCGAGTGCCAGGCGGGCTTCTTCCCAAAAACCGGTGGGTACTCCGCCGGCATAATCACAGCGGTATCCGTCAATACCGGCTTCCGAAACCCAGAACTTCATAGCGTCGAGCATGGCTGCCCGCATTTCAGGGTTGTTGTAATTCAGGTCGGCAACATCGCTCCAGTCGGCCACCGGCGGAACCACATTCCCCAAAGAATCCTGTGTGTACCAGTTTTTGTGATTTTCCATCCAAACATTGTCCCAGGCCGAATGATTGGCCACACAATCGATAAGAACTTTAAATCCCATTTCGTGCGCTTTGTCAACCAGTGTTTTAAAATCGTCCAATGTTCCAAACTCCGGATTTACAGCCTTGTAATCTTTTATGGAATAATACGAACCGAGGGTCCCTTTCCGGTTTTTTTCGCCAATGGGATGAATAGGCATAAACCACAAAATTTCAACCCCCAGTTCCTTTAAACGGGGCAAATGCCCGGCAAAGGCATTGAATGTTCCCTCAGGCGTGTATTGCCGCACATTAACTTCGTACATCACGGCATCGTTGCTCCAGTCTGCCATCTGTTGGTCAACTGTCTGCAATCCGGCATTTTCTGTTTTGGGCGAAGGATTACATGCCCCCAAAAAGAGGGCCAGCGCTACTGTAAAAAATCCGTATCGTTTCATATTTGCTTTTATTTTAATTCAATAATCATGGCTGTTTTTGCCGGAATCTTAATTTCTTTCAGATCATTGATTCGGGCTGAAGAAATAATCTCTGTTCCGGATGAAAAACCGTCCATTCGTTCTGCAAAACGCTCTGTTTGAAGCCTGGTTTCGCTTTTGTTTTTATTGAGGATGATCATTACCGTTTCGTCCCCGTTGTAGCGGAAATAAGTATATACTCCGTTTTCGGGCACAAAATGCATGAGTTTGCCGGTGTGAATCACTTCTTTGTTTTTCCGCCAGTTTTGAATTTTAGCAATGTACTGCTGCATATCTTTTTGTTCTGCGGTTAACCCTTCGCCGGTAAATGCATTTTGATTATGGTCGGCCCAACCGCCGGGAAATTCTGCACGAATATCGCCGTGGTGATCGCCGGGATGTTTCATCAAAACCTCGGTTCCGTAATACATTTGGGGAATTCCGCGGGTGGTTAAAAAGAAAGCCACCCCCATTTTTAGTAAATCCACATCTTCACCCACCTGTACAAAAAACCTCGACATATCGTGATTATCGGGGAAAACCACCAGGTTTCCGGCATCGGGGTAAAGAAAATCGCTGGCCAGTGTTTCGTATAACTGAACCAGTCCGGTTCCCCATGTTTCGGCATTTTGCAACGCTGAACTCACGGCATTTTGCAAGGGGAAATCCATTAACGACGGCAGGTGGCACTGGTACCCATCGGTGTTGTATTTTCCTTTTTGCCAGTACGATACAATGGCCGGATTGAGGCTCCACTCTTCACCAACAATATTAAACCCGGGGTATTCTTCCAGCACACGCCGGGTCCATTCCGTCATCATATTTTTATCGGGGTAAGGCCAGGTGTCCTGCCGGATTCCTTCCAAACCAACATACTCAATCCACCAGATGCTGTTTTGAATCAGGTATTCTGCCATTAACGGATTTTGCTGGTTGAGATCGGGCATGGTAGGTACAAACCAACCTTCCACCATCGTTTTAAAATCGGCTTCCGAGGCGTGCGGGTCCTGGTTTACCGTGCGCCGGTGAGAGGTAATTTTGTACTCCGGGTAATTGTTTATCCAGCCGGGCATGGGCATATCTTCCATCCACCAGTGTTCCGAGCCGCAGTGGTTAAAAATCATATCCATAATCAGTTTCATACCGCGTTTATCAAGTTCATCATTCAATTCGCGGTATTCTTCGTTGGAGCCATATCGTGGATCCACTTTGTAAAAATCAGTGGTAGAATAGCCATGGTACGACACCTGGGTCATGTTATTTTCCAG
>JAFGDX010000494.1 GCA_016931875.1 Prolixibacteraceae bacterium | reverse complement strand
GATTCCGGCGGCATTCAGGAAGAAGCGCCCGGATTGGGAAAACCGGTTCTTGTGATGCGCGATACAACTGAACGGCCTGAAGCTGTGAAAGCAGGCACTGTTTTACTGGTGGGAACAAACAAACAAAAAATTGTGGATGAGGTAAGCCGCTTGATTGAAAACAAAGAACATTACACAACGATGTCAAAAGCCACAAATCCCTACGGTGACGGAAAAGCAAGAGAACGTATTCTTAACACAATAAAAGAAATGTAGCAAGAAAAAACACACATGCTACTTTATTATTTTAATTTTAACTTAATAACATACAATGATTTACAACCAGATTTGTTTTTTGGGGCTGGGTTATATTGGCCTCCCTACCGCATCCATTGTTGCTCATAAAGGTTTTAAAGTAATTGGCGTTGATATCAACACAAAAGTTGTTGAGACAATCAACAGGGGAGAAGTCCATATTTACGAGCCGGGAATGGCTGAAATTGTAAAGCAGGTAGTGAAAGCAGGCAACCTGCGGGCTTCTTCTTCACCCGAAAAAAGCGATGTTTACCTGGTGGTGGTGCCAACCCCTTTTAAAGGAAACCATGAGCCGGACATTTCGTTTGTTGAGGCTGCAACAAATGCGGTAATTCCATTATTAAAAGAAAACGACCTTTATATTATTGAATCTACCTCGCCAATTGGAACAACCGATAAAATGGCTGAGTTGATTTTTTCAAAACGGCCTGAATTAAAAGGGAAAATTAGTATTGCCTATTGTCCTGAACGGGTTTTACCGGGGAATGTGATTTATGAGCTGGTTCATAACGACAGGGTGATTGGCGGAATCGATGAAAAATCGACCCAAAAGGCCCGCGAATTTTACAAAACGTTTGTGGAAGGAGAACTTCATTCAACCAATGCACGCACAGCCGAAATGTGCAAATTAACAGAAAATTCGTCGCGCGATGTGCAAATTGCCTTTGCCAACGAACTTTCGCTTATTTGCGACAAGGCCGGAGTGAATGTGTGGGAATTGATAGAACTGGCAAACAAACATCCGCGTGTAAATATTCTTCAGCCCGGTTGTGGTGTTGGCGGCCATTGTATTGCTGTTGATCCGTATTTTATTACTTCCGATTTCCCAATGGAATCGCAGATCATTGGGAAATCAAGAGAAATCAACAACTATAAATCGTTTTGGTGTGCTGAAAAAATCAGGAGTTCAATGCTCGATTTTGAAATAAAAAACGGGGTAAAACCGAAAGTAGCCATCATGGGGCTGGCATTTAAACCCAATATCGACGATTTACGGGAAAGCCCGGCAAAATACATTGCACAAAAGGTAATGCAATCGGAGCAAAACGGAGTTATGGTGGTTGAACCAAACTTAAAAGAACACAATGTTTTTAAATTAAGCGATTACAGGGAAGCTTACGAAAAAGCCGATATTATTGCCTTTTTAGTGGCACATAACGAATTTAAAACACTCGAATACAGAAATGATAAAATCATTCTCGACTTTGCCGGGATTTTCAAAATATAAAAGAACAGGTTGTAAATGAAAATCTGGATTGATTTTATAAATACTCCACAGGTTTCTTTTTGGATTCCGTTTATCAGAACATGGGAAAAAGAAAACCATGAATTGCTGCTTACCTGCAGAGATTCAGGGAATACCGTTGCTCTGCTTCGGCTCAACGGATTGAATTTTCATGTTATTGGGAACAAGGCAGGAAAAGGAAAGTGGCAGAAATCCACGCTATTTACACAAAGGCTTGCCAGGCTTTATACATTTATCCGTAAAAATAAGCCCGATATTGCTGCCAGCCAAAGCAGTTTTTATCAGCCCATTGTGAGCCGTTTGCTCCGGATTCCGTGTCTGTACACCAATGATAATGAACATGCCAAAGGGAATTTATTTGGTTTCAGGTATGCCAGCAAAGTGGTTTTACCCATTGCTTTTAAAGGGGCTGATTTTCTGCAAAAAACAAATTTACAACAAAAGGTGGCCTTTTACCCCAGTGTAAAGGAAGCCATTTATCTGTCGCAACAGCCTGATTTACTTTCGGTAAATGGTTCGGTGAGAGATGTCATTTATTTCAGGCCTGAACCATGGTCGGCTCAGTATTACAAAGGCCCGCTGAATTTTTTTGATGAAACCTTGTTGAAATTGTCGGAGGAATACAAAGTGGTTATTTTACCCCGCGACAAAAACCAGGTGGAACATTACAATCAACCCAAGTTCAGCCGGATCAATGTGGCAGAAAAACCACTTGCCTTAAAGGAAATAGTTCGCAACTGCAGGCTTTTTATCGGGGCAGGCGGATCGATGACACGCGAGCTGGCAGTACTCGGAATTCCGGTAATTTCAATCTACCAGGAAGAAACCCTGAGAGTGGATAATTATCTGGTGGAAAAAGGATGTTTATCCATTCAGCCAAAAGTTACTTACCGGGAAATAAAAGCAATTCTGGACAAAAAAGAAACAACAAATGATTTATCGGTTCTTAATGAAGGAACAGAATCATACAAAATGATACAAAACCTGATTGTCAATCTCAAACAATAAAATATGATAAAAGGAACTGTTACCGG
>JAFGDX010000070.1 GCA_016931875.1 Prolixibacteraceae bacterium | reverse complement strand
TAGCTGACTGGTCTTTTAAAACAGAGATGCTATTAATGTTTTCAGGATCTAAATCTGAAATGTCTTTAACTTCCATACCATCCACAATATAAAGCGCTTCACTTAAGTCGTCATCACCATATCTAAGAATTTTATTTACCTGTGGCGGTTTTCTTGAAAGAGTGTCTTTTTTTATTTTGAAATTAGCTTTTCCAGTTTTGGCATCCACTATATTTTCGTAATTATTTCCGTATTTGTTGCTGGCATCTTTCCCGGTAAGAACCACAACCGACTCAAATCCTTCTTTTCCGTATTTTTCAAAAAAAGCTTTGCTGACAATTTCGTTATCGACTGCATAAAAGGTTTCTTTTTCTTCTGACTCTTTTTTCTTCACACTAATAACTTCATCAAACTCCGGTTTTGTTCCCGGAACATAATCAGAGGTAAGAATATAAAGAGTAGCACCTTCTTTATTGAAATCCAAAGTGGTTGCTTGTACTTTATTCCCGTCAATTTTTAGAGCATCTATAATTTTACCACTGTCAAAACCTTTTGTAGTATCGTATTTTTTCAAATCAGGATTGTCAGGAGAAACAACTTCGCCATCAACATTTACAATTAAATTTTTGACAGGATTGGGCCATTCAAATTCTTTTTCAGTATAAAAAAACATTGCTCCATTTTTCCCTTCGTTGCCAAAACGTTCGGTTGCTTCCTGCCCTTCTATTATTTCTGTCCACTTTATTTCTCCTTCATTCAAAACAATTTTATCGACTACTTTTTTCCCGTTCAGAAAAATTAGTGGTGCGCCTTCTCCATAATCCTGAAGCACAAACAAACCATCTTTAAAAAGTTTGGATTTAAAATCTTCATCGAAAGAGCTGGATGAAAATTGGCTTGTAATTTTTGAATTTTCAGCGTCAACGATTTTTGGTTCCACTTTTTTGTTTGATAGTCCCATCACCAAAATGGCCAAAAGCGGCAGTACAACCAGTTGTTTTACAAGGCTGTACCTGTTTTCTGTTTTCTTTTTCATCATAATTATTCTGTTTTTTAATTGTGAACCATTCAGAGCGGTTAAAAATGGGGCAACTCCCTTTTTGTCGGCCAGCGCCACCATGGCCAGCTGGTACTTTTGCGGGTTGAACCGTTGGGCAATCTGGTGGTCGGTTTTGTATTCAAGGTTGTTTTTTACGGCATCTTTCAGCAACCAGGCAAAGGGGTTAAACCACTGAAACAGAAACAAAATTTCAACCAAAAGAATATCGAGTGTGTGTTTTTCCTTTACATGAATATTCTCGTGGAAAACAATCATTTGCAGGTCTTCGCTGTTCAGTGTTTTTTCAGAAAGTACAATTTTGTGGAAGAAAGAGAAGGGGTGTACCTCTTTTTTGGTGACATTCACCCGGTTTCCGAACAGTTGCTGAATCCAACTTTTTCTGATAATCTGAATGGCTTTGAGGTGCCCCAGCAAAAGGTGAAACAAAAAAATCAAACTTCCGGCCATATACAATCCGAACAAATAATGATACCATTCAAAAACAAGGTTGTTTTCCTGTGTTGGTGCGGTGGTGCCGGCAAGGTAGGCAAAACTGTTTGTGTTGAAATTGTTTGCTTCAACATATTTTACGCTTGTGAATGTGATGAGCGGAATCACAAAACTCAGCAGCATTGAAACCGGTAAATAAATGCGGTTAAACCCAAAGTGTTTCTGGTTTTGAAAAAGCGCCAGAAATGCGAGGTAAAAGGCACCTGCTCCAATTGCCGCTTTCCCTATGTAAATGAGGAAACTTTCCATTACTTTTCGTCTTTAATCATTTTTATCAGTTCTTCCAGTTCATTGGCTGACAAGCCTTTTTCCTTTACAAAAAATGCTACGGCACTTTTGTACGAATTGTCGAAATAATCGCTCACCACCTGTTTCATAAACGAGCGGCGGTATTCTTCTTTCGAAATCAGCGGGAAATACTGATAGGTGTTTCCGTATTGTTTGTACCCCACAATTCCTTTGTCCTGCAACAGCCGCACCAGCGACGAAATGGTGTTGTAATGCGGTTTCGGATCGTCGTATTTCTCAATAATGTCCTTCACAAAAGCTTTTTCCAGCTTCCACAGAATTTTCATTATTTCCTCTTCTTTTCGTGTGAGCTTTTTCATTTTACAGATAATTAGATTTTAAGACAGTTAGACATAAGAACCAAAATTAACGTCATGCTGCCCCAAAATCGGGGTGATTCAGCATCTTATTAACAAGATTCCGAAACACGTCCGGAATGACGCATTGATAAAATGAACGATGAAACAAACTTACAACTGATTTTTCAGGATTGCAACTATTTTTTCAGTTTTTAAACTGATTTTTCAGTTTTATTCTTTTGAAGCAAAAAAATGCTACCCGGGCGGGCAGCATTTTTTAACACTTTGGCAGCGTACTAATATTCTCCTCCCCCCATGTCTATTCCGTCATTTCCGCCGCCGTTATTTCCCCGTTCTTCCTTAAAATTGTTTATTTTGTAGCTCAATGTGAGCATAACCACGCGGGGTTCTCTCCGCCACTCAAACCAGGTTTTAAAGTTTTGACCATACGATTCCCGCTCAAATTTTGCGGTTCCCAGCGGATCGCGGACACTTAGTGTTGCGGTGAGCTTATTGTCCCAGAATTCATGCCTATAGGAAACATTGGTAAAAATCATTGCCTTGGTTTCTCCCTGTGCTGATACCGAGGGGCCACGGAAAAATCCCTGGATTTGCATCCGCGAGTTCTCTGCAAATTTGAATGTGGTGTTCATTCTTCCGTCCCAGTTCGTGCTTTCCCTGTCAATCGATTCGCCGTTTAACTCTCCCGTAATCTTGTAATTGTACATTGAAACACTTGCATTTACCAGCAGCCATTTGGTAAAATTTACATTTCCCGAAAGTTCCAGGCCGGTAGAGTAGTCTTTGTCAAAGTTGTCGGTATATAAATAGTAAATCCCATCTTCGCCCAGTTCTTCGTAACCGTCAATTTTATTGTTGGTAACCCTGTGAAATGCATCGAGTGAAAGAAAGGATCGTCCGAATCGTTTTAAATACCCCAATTCATACGAGTCGGTATATTCCGGTTTTAGCTTCGGATTTCCGTAACGAATGGTGTACCGGTTGTAATAATTGGGTGCCGGGTCGAGGTCGCGTCCGTTCGGGCGATCGATTCGACGACTGTAGCTGGCCATAAATTCGTTTGTTTCCTTTATTTGGTACGACATGTGCAAGGTAGGAAAGAGATCGAAACGGTTTAATGAGGCGGATTCAGCCGCATTCGAATTTAAAATGTCTCTGAAAGTCAGCTCTCCGCGCAATCCAAGCATGTATTGTATTCCGCCAAGTTTATTACTGAAAGTTGTATAAACCGCGTGAATGTCTCTTTTAAAATCGGTGGTGCTGGAATAAGTGGGGTTTTCTGTCCACGTGTCGGTGTTCTGGTTGTAATCCAGAAACGAGATGCCTTCAATTTCTTTATCCATCCGGCTTAGCATCCCTGCTTCAAACCGCCCATCTTCGCTAAAAGGGTAAATGTAATCGAGTTTAAAGCGGAATTCTTTTTCTTCCTCGGTTTCCATTGTCCGCACTCTTTCCACATAATCGCCGGTTTTTACATAGTTTTCATCCGCAAAAATTTCGCTTTCTTCTTCACTGTCGGTTCCCTCTTCACCCGAAAAGAAGGCCATGGCATCAAGCTGGTGACCTTCGTTGTTAAATTTATGCTGAAAATTTAAACGCCCGCTGTAGAAATCGTTTTCTCTGGCCGATGTTTCTTCATTCACAGCAAAATATTCATTTCCTTCTGGCACTGTGTATGAATGTGTTTTCCCGCCGCTGCCTCTGGTATTTTCAGATTTTCCAAGCTCGCCGGAAACCGACAAGGTAGTTTGCTGTGAAAGAAAAAGTTCTACTCCTGATTTGAAATTGTGCCCGCCCCGAATAAAATCACGATCGCCACTGATATCGAGATAGGTGGTAGTATCGTTGGAGTAAGATTCACGCATCGAACTCATTCCGCCGGCATTGGTTTCATCGCGCCAGTCGGCGCCAACAAAAAAGTTGAATTTGTTGGTCCGGTAGTTTAAGGTGAAATCGCCGCGGTATTTTTCACCGCTGCCAACCGAGGCATTTACAATTCCGCTAATGCCGTTCATCGAGTTTTTCTTCATTACCAGGTTGATGATTCCTGCGGTTCCGTCGGGTTCGTATTTTGCCGACGGGTTGGTAATAATTTCAATACTTTCAATGGCCGATGAGGGAATCTGCCGGAGTGCGTCGCTGCCGCTTAAAACACTTGGGCGTCCGTCAATCAGCACGGTGAAATTGGAAGAGCCTCTCAACGATACGTTTCCTTCAATATCAACCTGCACCGAGGGGGTGTTTTCCAGAACATCCACCGCAGTTCCGCCAACAGCATTGATTATCTGGCTCACATTCACAACTTTTTTGTCCAGTTTAAATTCAACCGGCGCTTTGTCAGCCACTACCTCAACACTTCCCAGTTCAACGGCTGAAGGACTTAATTTTATATTTCCTGAATTGTAAGATGGTTTATTTTCATCCAGAACTATTTCGTCAATATTTGTTTTTACAAAACCTATAAAATTGGCTTCCATGTAATATTCACCGTAACTCATCCCGGTAATTTCAAACTCACCCTTTTCATCGGTGATTCCACCGGTAATCAACGATGAATCTTTGGTACTGTACACCGCAACATTGGCGTATTCCATGGGTTGTCCTGTTGTTTCATCGATAATGGTTCCTCTGATTACTCCCGGTTTGTCGTCATCGTCATCAGTGTTGTTGTTGTTGCCGAAAGAGTGCAGAGTAAAAAACAGCAGTATTACTCCAATTAATTTTTTCATTTTTACGTTTTTGCGTTTTCTGTTTATACTATATTTTGTTTGCATGTGCACTATTAAGACAAAATACTCTTTTGTGGGTTTAATCATAAAGTTGTTAATAAAATGTTAAAATGTCAGCATGACGCTTGCTGTAAGGTGGCTGTAAAACGACTTTCCTCTTCTGTTTAAAAGAATGTACCGCTGTGTTGATTGTTTAAGTGTTTGATTTTGAATGTATACGGATAATGGTTAAGGCAGGTGTTGTAAACAAAAAACCACCCCGCAGAGTGGTTTAATAACAAAACTTAAAATTTATGGAAAAGCCTCTGCTTTTCTTAAAACGTAAAGAAAACACTTATTGGCAAAAGGTGAATTGATTGCTACAAAAATTTAAGACATTTTTAATAAAAGCAATCCATTTGTTTCGTAATCCGGGAAGCATCGGTTAAATTTGTTATAATCAATTTGATAAAATAACCTAATTGTAATAACAAACTTTAATACTTCAAAAAATGAACAATCAACAGGAAAATCCGCAGGCGCCTCCGCCTAACTATTTGGTTTGGTCTATTTTAACCACAATCTTGTGTTGCCTTCCCTTCGGAATAATTTCCATAATTTATGCTGCCCAGGTAAACTCCAAATGGGTGGCCGGCGATTTTGCCGGAGCACAGAATTCGAGCCGGAATGCTAAAATATGGGCATGGGTTTCGTTTGGTGTAGGAATTGCCGGAATAATTACCTGGATTATTCTTGCAGCGGTGGGTGTTGCCGTTGGAGGGTTTTTAGAAGCATTTGATTTTTAGATGCTTAAACTGGTTTTGAAAACAGGACTGTGGGTTGTATTTTTTGGATTGGCAGTCCTTTTTTTTATCCTTGATCCGGTTGAGAATGCGCTGTTTCCCAGATGCGTTTTTAATGCATTAACCGGGTATTATTGTCCGGGGTGTGGTTCTCAGCGGGCTATCCACAGTTTGCTTCATTTGAATTTTGCGGGTGTGGTCAGCCACAATTTTTTGTTTCTTCCGGCGGTGGCACTGATTGTTTACCATTACATTCACCCCGTTTTGAACCGCATTTTTTACTGGAAACTGCCTAATGTTTTGTACTTCAAAAACACGCCCTGGATTATTTTTGGCATAATTATCCTTTTCTGGATTTTGCGGAATATACCGGCCGGTCCGTTTTCTGTCCTGGCACCGGAATAGTAGGGTGAAGGTTTGACGGTTTGTGCGTTTGGCGTTGTTGGGCAGCCCGGTGACAATTGCCATGAAACGTCTAAACAAGTAGAGAAATCCAAAAAGAACGCATGTAATTTACAATGGTTCCAAATTACAATAAAAACGAGGTTTCATTTTTTTTTTCAAAAAAAAGGCGTAATTTTTACACAGGCTTTTCATAAAAAGTTACCCCGGTTTTGAAAATACAAGAGAAGGCAAAATTAGTTGAAATTTATTTACCCCGGAGTAAAGAAGTAGATAGTTTGAAGTCGTGTCAACTTTCTTTATTATTATGAAACAATTTTACACCAACATATTTCAAATAATAGTAAAACCAGTGGGCATAAAGCGGGCGGCAAACCTATATCCGAAAAAGTAATACCAGTTTACCGCCCCGTCACCACCTAAATACATAGGAGGATTGCTGTGACAAAGATAAGAAGGTAAATAAGAAAATTTCAAAGGCATTGAAGATTATTTTAAGTCCATTTTTACAAAAAAGTTGAACTATTGTTTTTGTTACTAAAATGGATTAAGTGTAATAAATTATTAAGTATAAACAAGATTTGTGAAAATAAGTCGAATGGCATCTTGATTTTACAAATTAAAAAATATAATAAAATGAATATAAAAAAAATAGTTGGGAGTATTTGCTTCCTGATCGTTATTTTTTTGACAATTAATGTATTCACTCCTCAAAAAGCTGTTGCATACATTCCTCCTGCTTCAAGTTGTGGTTCTGTTTGCTATTTGGTTCTACACGAAACATGTACGCATATGGAAAATGGGGAACTTATTGTATGTGGGGGTTGGTATAATTAATTAAGTATTGGACTTGTGATCAACAAAATGATTACAAGTCCATTTTTATTACCTGCTATGTACAAGGCAATCATATTTATTTCAATAGGTTTAATGAGAGTTTGTTTAATAAGTGTTGTATTGACCGGTTTAATCTTTTTTTCATGTAAGGAAAATACAAAGATGGATTTTGATTATAACTCCATCCCCTCTACATATCACATGAAAGGAGAAGTGATTATTGATTCCATGATGTCCCCTCAGTCGGTTGATTTTTACAAATCATCAATATTTTCAATTGAAAGTGGCGGAAAGTATAAACTGAAGGTGTATGATAATGAAACAGGACATGAAGTTTATTCCGCTATTGAGGGGGGAAGAGGTGTTAATGAAATGTTGCAACCGTGGACTTTATGTGTCCGGGGGGATACCTGCTGGATATTCGATTTGATTCTAAAAAAAATGATAGGCATATGTAACCCAAACAATCCAAATTGTACTATTTGCAAGGAATTTGTATTCAAAGACAGAAACAGTGAGATGGTTATTCCCAAAACGAACAGCACGTTTATAGGAATTGGATTTTCTGATTCATTGAAACAATTCACTGAATACAACGGTTCAGGACAAATAATTCGCACATTTGGCTCTTTCCCGGATATTGTACCCAAAAATTTTGTGGAGGGTGCAGAGGATGCATTATTTTATGGAACGGTATATAAAAGTAAAATCGGATTGTCTTACGAGCAAAAAAGAATTGCAGTTGCCTACACAAGGTTCAATATGATAGACATCTTTGATTTTGAAGGCAGATTGTTGAAAAGAATAAGGGGGCCAGAGGAGATTAATGTTAAAGTTGAAAGAGTGTCGCCACGACCAGGCATGGTAATGTATGACGCCAGCCCAAAATATTTGGCCTACAGACAGATTAAAACAGGACAGGAAGAAATATGGGTAAGTCATTCGGGAGTAGTGCTGACAAGAGATAATTATTTGCAAACTGTTCCTCACAAAATCTACTGTTTTTCTTGGGACGGGGAATTGATCAGGGAATTGCAGTTTGACATCCCTGTAAATGATTTTGCAATAGATTGGGAGAATAAGAAGCTCTATTGCCTGTCAGAACATCTTTACCCCTGTGTGTATTTTTTCTCATTAAAGGGTATCATTTAAATTTTTGATAAGATGAGGGTTATTACATTTTTCGTTTTTCTGCTTTTTTTTTGTATCTCATTTCTATGGGGTTGCATATCCAATAGTTCACAGAAAATACCGGAAATAGATGTAATTTTCCCACCTTCTTTAGATACAGTTGTTTTTCATTCGAATGAAAGCAAAAGTGCTGTGGTGTATTATTTTGATGGGAATTGTTCGGTTTGTTATATGACACTGAAAGAACTTGAACAGACCTTTAAAAATATTGAGATTGTTGGCATAACACCTTCATTTGATACAGCACTCATTTTATATCAACTTGAATTGGTTAATATCAATGCGACCCTGTTGTATGACAAAGATTCTCTGTTCTATTTTAAAAACAAAGAATTAATGGAGAGAACCACTATTTTTGCAATTGATTCCAACAATAGAATTGATTTTATTCCTACGCTTCATTAATTATTCCTTATTCAAATGAGAAACTTTTATATAGCAGTTTTTATATTCATTGGGTGCCAGTGCTTCAGTCAAACAAGAAAAATTGAATATAAGGATTGGGATGGAAGGGAAAGTAAACTGGTCGCTTACAAAAAAGTGGATAACGAGCTTATTTTAACCATAATACGTCCAGAACAGAACGATACGGTAACCATTGTGTTTAGCCCAATTACAACTGAAACTGAAAAATTATATAATCACATAGTTTCATTTTCACATGCCGACGAAAGCTATGTCTTAAAAGCGGAGGAACATGGATATAAATTTTTTTATACCAAATTCAAAGCATCATATCATTTGGATAAAAGTATTCAGGCTACGTATTATAATTATTTTTTCGAAGAAAAAATGGTTCCCGGAAAGGAATGATCTTTCTGTTGTTCGTAATCACTTATTTGTGATTGTAAATTGGTTTTACTGTCCACCCCCACTGCTCCCTGCTCACTTCTCCTTCATCCCAAATTTTGGATCATATTTCAGGTAGTTGATAATAATAAATCCCGGCAGTGTACAAATCATCACCCAGATAAAAAAGTACTGATACCCGATGGTTTCCTGTATCCAGCCGCTGATCATTCCGGGCAGCATCATGCCCAGTGCCATAAAACCGGTGCAGAGTGCGTAATGTGCTGTTTTGTGCTCGCCTTCCGAAATGTAAATCATATACAACATAAAGGCAGTAAAGCCAAAACCGTAACCAAATTGTTCAACCACAACCGAGCCGGTAACAATCCATAAATCCTGTGGCTGCACAAACGCCAGAAAAACATACACCAGGTTGGGCAGGTTCATGGCAAAAACCATGGGGAGCATCCATTTTTTGAGTCCCTGCCT
>JAFGDX010000493.1 GCA_016931875.1 Prolixibacteraceae bacterium | reverse complement strand
TCATCCAAATCTTCCAGGCTATCTGCAAAATAAATATCACTCACTACAAAATCTGTTTTTGTGTGTGAATACTCCTGAATTTTTTCAACCGAATCCCACCAGCCAAAAAATGTAAAACTAAATTTTCCTCCCTCTGCAATTCCCGACTTAACGTAACTTTCATCATTCTGAAGTAATTTTTTCAACTGATACTCCAACTGGTAAAACATAGCAGTTGCCACCTTTTTTACGGGTTTAAAAATCAGATGGTAATATTCAGGAGTAGCTTCTTCTTCAACTATTTCTGCATCGGTTTTGTCGGGTTCCTCCTCCTCATAAAGCATATCGCGCGGAACTATAATCCCTTCTTTGGTCATTGCAAGCGAATCCAGAAAAGCACCCAATTCAGAACCTGGTAATCTGTATTCCGGGTTCCAGATATCTATTTCAAGCATGTTCTTGATTTTTCTGCTTTTTTGCCCAACCGTGGACGTATTGGCATTAAAAAAGGCACAAACATCAGAAAGTTTTGCATAAGGTTTAAATGATTTATCGCTAAGAAAATTCTCCGAGCCAATTGCCCAAACAATTGCAGCAGCCCATATTTCAGGATTCCCCCTTGCAAAAATGAATTGATCTGTTTTTAATAAATCCTGATGAACTTTTATACAAATTTCCCGATAAGCTGAATCGAGATGTTTGTTGCAATAATCAGTTACAAGTTTTTGGATTTGTTCGTTTTTCTCTTCCATATTTTTTTCGTTTAATCCTGTTTAAGTTGTATTTTTATAAACCTCAATAAAAATAAATCATTGAATAAACGAAACATAATTTTTCACTGTAATTATTAAATATCAACAGCCTAGATAATAAATTTGTGCAGAGTCGTGCCGAAAAACAGGAAAATATGAAAACAGAAACCATCATTTCGGAACTAAAACGAGTTGCCGATCCGGAAAGGAAAAAAGCCGTTAAAACAATGTTTCCCACCTCCATGGAATATTTGGGCGTAAGAACCCCAACAATGCGCCAGCTCCTTAAAAAATGGCACAACGATGTACAAAACATGCCGCCGGAAAAACTCATTGCATTTTCAAAACAACTGGTTGAAACACAAATTTTTGAAGCCAACCAGGTGGCATTTGAACTGCTTTGGCAAAACAAAACTGCATTAAACCAGCTCAATCTTTCGGATCTTGAATATTTGGGCCAAAACATGGACAACTGGGCCACAACCGATTCCTTTTCAATAATGCTTTCAGGGTGGGCGTGGCGAAACAATCAAATTACCGACAACAACATTTTAGAATGGCTGAGCTCTGAAAACCGCTGGTGGAAAAGAGCAGCCGTGGTTTCAACAATTCCGCTGAATTTACGTGCCCGCGGTGGAACCGGCGACACGCAGCGCACCTTGATGATTTGCGAAAAAGTGGTTGACTCCCGCGATGATATGATTGTTAAAGCACTTTCGTGGGCTTTGCGCGAATTATCAAAAAGCGATAAACCCGCCGTTCAAAAGTTTATGGAAAAATACGATTCAAAATTACACCCCCGGGTTCGACGCGAGGTTTACACCAAACTTGAAACCGGCAGGAAAAAAGGTTAAAAATAAACCATTTTCAATTTTATTTTGAACTTTTGGGCAAAAAAAACCGCCTGAAATATTCTTTCAAAGCGGCATAACAGTATAATATAAGTTTTTTTTTATTCGCAGGTACACGAATGTACACAATCCACAATCTGGCTTAAAATTTCATATTTCAGATAGTAGAAAGTATTTTTCCCTTCGCGTTTGGAGCATAAAACTCCCTTGTCCTTTAAAATTCCCAGATGATGGGAAGTGGTAGATTGCTCAATTCCCAGTAATTCATGAATTTCAGTAACGGTCAAACGTTTACCGCCCTCCAGATGTTTCAGAATTGCAATGCGCATGGGGTGAGCCATAGCTTTTAGCATGCTTGCTGCAATCTCCAGTTTATCAGTATCTAACTCCTTGATTTCTAACATCGTTAATTTCTTTACGAATGCAAATATATAAATATTTAAGAATAATACTATGCCAACGATTCTATTTGAAACAATTTTGAATAATATTGGAAAAATTAACCTTTTTTTTGACAAAATCTGTCGGAATTAAACGAATTTATTCTATGTTCGTTTTTTAATTTAACACTGGGGATTTACACTTAATGTCAGCAATAGATAGAATTAAACTTCCGATTGAAAAAGAAATAAAGGATTTTGAACCTTATTTTAAACAATCGTTACAAAGCGACATCCCCCTTCTTGGTACCATTCTTAATTTTTTATACCGAACCAAAGGCAAGCAACTGCGCCCGATGTTTGTTTTTCTCTCTGCAAAACTGGTGGGCGAAACCAACGAATTTTCCCAGCTGGCGGCCTGTTCGGTTGAATTGTTGCACACGGCCACACTGGTTCACGACGATGTGGTTGACGAATCGTATGAACGCCGCGGAACCTTCTCTGTAAAAGCGCTTTGGCGAAATAAACTGGCGGTTTTGGTGGGCGATTATATTCTGGCAAAAGGCTTGCTGCTTCAACTCGAAAACAAAAAATACAATTTTCTCCATCTTATTTCGCGTGCTGTGCAAGACATGAGCGAAGGTGAAATCCTTCAAATAAAAAAAAGCCGGAAACTTGATATTGACGACGAGACATATTTTGAAATTATTCGCAAAAAAACAGCCTCGTTGATTGCCACAAGTATGGCCATTGGCGCTGCATCGGCAACCGAAGATGAGGCAATTCATGAAAAAATGTATCGCATTGGGCAGGATGCCGGAATTGCGTTTCAGATTAAAGACGATATTTTTGATTACCAATCGAAAGGATTAATTGGTAAACCCACCGGCAACGATATCAAGGAAAAAAAAATTACCCTCCCGCTTTTATATGTGTTAAACCACTCCAACGCATCGGAAAGAAAGCGGATTCTCAGGCTTATTAAACGAAAAAACAAAAACGCGGGCGTAATAAAAGAGTTGATTGAACTGGTAAAGGAAAAAGGTGGATTGGATTACGCCACTCAAAAAATGGAGGAATTCAAGGAAAAAGCCGTTCAGGGTTTAATGGAGTTTGAAGAGAACGATGCACGAAAATCGTTGATTGAACTGATGAATTACATTACCACGCGGAAGAAATAAATTTCAATTATCACATCACAAATACTTACTCGCGCAGTTTTTTATTGTTTTGATGCCGGTCCCGGTCCCGGTTGTTTTTCTTTTCCATATTTTTCAGAAAAGCGCTGTTTAAATCAACCCCGGTTTGGTTGGCCAGGCAAATCAGAACCCACAGAACATCAGCCATTTCATCAGCCAAATCATATTTTTCGTCCGACTTTTTAAACGACTGATCGCCGTATTTCCGCGCTATAATTCGTGCCAGTTCGCCAACTTCTTCGATTAAAATGGCCATGTTTGTCAACTCGTTGAAATACCTCACCCCAACGGTTGTAATCCACTCGTCAACCATTTTCTGAGCTTCGCTTATGGTTAATTTTTGTTTATTCATTTTGAAAAATTAGGATTAGAAAAAATTCCGGATTAAAAATCTTTTTGTTTTGAATCGATAATAATGGTAACAGGGCCATCGTTTACAAGCGACACCTCCATCATGGCGCCAAAAATACCGGTCCCCGCGTTTCTTCCCAAAATCTCTTCGGTTTTCTGAATAAACTTTTCATACATCGGAATGGCAAATTCAGGTTTCGATGCCCGAATGTACGACGGACGGTTTCCTTTTTTTGTATTGGCATGCAAGGTAAACTGGCTTACCACCATTACATCGCCTTCAACATCCAGCACCGAAAGGTTCATCACACCGTTTGTATCATCAAAAATTCGGAG
>JAFGDX010000492.1 GCA_016931875.1 Prolixibacteraceae bacterium | reverse complement strand
GTTAAATCATCGTCCAAATCAATGTTTTCGGCTATTTGCGGGTTTTCTGAAAAGAAAGGAATAAACCAGTTGCTGATTTCGTTAAAAAACGGAAATAACTTTAACATTGAAAATGAACCGATAAAAACATCGGCTCCTTCCATTTGAAGTTCTGAAAATTCTTCCATTTTGTCCATCAACCCTGGCGAGTCTTTAAAAATTTCTTCCCACTCCGGATTTTTATCATCAGAAATACTGTCGTCCATTAAACTGTCGAGATTGATTTTGTCCTTTAAATTCGGACTAATTCTTATCATCTCGGGAATGATTTCATCCTTTATTTTTTTCTGAATTTTTTCGGTTTCCCTGCTTCTTATCAACTGAATAACAACACGTTCCATATTTCGTTTAAAACCCGGGTTTTCATTCAGAATTTTCAACCTTCCTACAATACCGGGGTAGTACTGCATCCGCGAATCATACCTGTAAATATTGATAAGCAGGGCAACCAGTGCGCGCTGGTTAATGTCATTGTGTTCCGATTCGTACCATTCAAAAAGCAATCCGAATTTTTCGGGGCAGAAATAGCGTTGCAGGCTCATCATCAGCGCCGACACAAGCAATGCTTTGTAAGAAGTGAGAATCTGTTCGCTTGCAAAAAATTTCTTTAAAAATTCGGTTTCTTCCGTTGAAAGTTCGTTGCAAAACCAGAAATGGTAAAAAAGGCGCACCATCTCATCCTGATGCTGTTGAGCCTCCTCTTTTGGGTTGCTTGTTTTAATTTCACCGCTCTCTATTAGTGCCTTTAATTCCTTGTCTAAATAAAATTCCTCCACCCTTGAAAGCGTACCCGGGAAATCGGTGATTTGATGTTCTTTTTGAAAAAACCGTTTCTTTTCGTATTCCACCGAGGAGGAAAATTTCATTCTGAGCTCTTCGTTCACCTGGTCGGCCAATTCAAAAACCGACACAATCAGTTTCCGGTAAATCTTTTGCCGTTCCGGATCCTGAATTCCTTCCACCGTATATTTTAGCATGTAATGGTAGGTTTCCTCAAGTTTCCGGTATTCATCCGCAAATGTTACCAGGTTGTTTTCCAGGATTAGTTTTTCCAGCAGATCAAAAGCAGGTTTTAACCTTCGCTCTGCCAGGTTGCTACAAATTTTGGCATATTTATTTTTGAGTTGCTTTTCCGTCATTCTACAATTGTTATCGTTCAAAATTAACTGGAAATTCGATGGATCAAAAATAAATCCAATACTAAATATCGGATGATTTGGCGCTTTCTTTTGCAGATTTCTGACAAGTTGCCGTAGTTATTTTATTCTTTGGCTGGTTTGTTCAGAATCCATAAAACAGGATTCCGGACGGGTAAATTGCGAATTACTTCCTGAGTTTCCGGATAACCCTCCAGCGTTTTCCAAAGTTCAATGTATTCCGGTTGGTTGTAAGCCCTTCCTGCAAACAGCAAAAACGGGTGACGTACCGGCCACTCTTCCCAGTACATCACATCAGGTGGGTATGGCCATGTTGATTTGTCTTTTACATACGGAAATAAAAATCCGGCTGCCTTTTCCAGGTTTTTCCCGTCGGGCGTGGTAAACACGTACATATTGTGATTTTTATCAGAAAGAATTTCGGCACAGGTCATAAAAGCATCGAGATTAAAAAGTGAATATCCGTAAGGTTTTGTTCGCTCCAGTTCAAGCGGAAAAGAACCGTCGGCGGCCATTTGGTTTGGCAGAAGAACTGTTTTGAAACGGTTGCGACACAAATCCAGCACCTCCTCATTATCAACCAGCCGGGCAAAAGCTCCCACCTGCATCACCCAGCAGGTGGCGTGATTATTTTTGGTATTCATTTCATCCATTCCGTACGGATGTGTAGTCAGCCAATTTACAAACCTGCCGAACCAGTTTTTAACGGCAGCAATTGTTTCAGCCGGCAGCGCATTATTTTCTTCCAGAATTTCAACCGAACGTGCAACTTCAATCAAATGAATGGCATCGATAATTCCGATGCCGCGGCCGGTTACCCTGCCTTTTATGGCCTGCACATACAACAGACTGGGGTTCATAAGTGTTTCAGGATTTACAAACCACGCTTCCAAATGTTTTTGGGTGGCTTTTGCAAATTTCTCATCGCCGGTTAACAAATAGGCGGAGGTTTGCATCCCTGCAATCCGGCTCAGCCGGATCATGGCCAGCCGGTGTGCCACAAAATTACCGGGATTGGTTTGCCCGTCGCGACGAATGTACGGCCCGTCGGGGTTTTCAGGATCGGGCCACCAGTAATCGCCTTCGGAATAAAAATCGTGTAACCCACCGGCGCTTCGTTCACATTTAAAACTGGTTACGGTTTCCGGCAAACTATCAATAAATGAAGTTGCTGTTTCAACAATATAATTTTGCTCTTTTTCGGAAATAAGCGACACAGCGTTTTCTTTTTGACTGCATCCCGCCAATCCAACCAAAAAAGTAATTGTCACCGCCCTTGCAAAAACATTCATTTACAATTGTATTTTGAGTTATTTTACTTTGGTTATCACAATTTCATTTTTCCCTTTTG
>JAFGDX010000491.1 GCA_016931875.1 Prolixibacteraceae bacterium | reverse complement strand
CCAAACGGTTCCAGTTCAGAACAAAAAACTCGCTCTGCAAATCATTTGCAGTAAAACCAAAAATAAAAACCAACAGCAGAAGTAAATATCTTTTCATTCAACGTAACGATTGATAACAATTAAACGCCCTTTAAAAATAAATATTGCAGGCTGAAATTGAATTCATTGCCTGTGTTTTTTTACAAAAACCGGCCGGAATCCAAACCTTCCCGATGCAAACCTAAAAAATATTAGAAAGCGAAAACAATAAGAATTATACAAAATAGTTATATTTGTGACGATCAGTATGTAATGAAAAAAATAAAATCAATGAAGCTAAAAACTTTAATTGTAGTGTTTTTAGCCGCATTCGTGTCAGGATGTGGATTATTTGGGGGCAAAGGAAGCAGTGAGGTTTCCCGCACCACAGGATGGGCGTATAATTCAGATGAAACCGGTAACATCCCCTATGAATCGGGCTACGAACAGGAAACCGGTCCCGGTTTGGTTTTTATTCAGGGTGGTACATTCACCATGGGCAGAGTGGAGCAGGATGTAATGTACAAATGGGATAATTACCCCAGAAGAGTTACTGTTGCTTCTTTCTACATGGATGAAGCCGAAGTTTCAAACCAGGATTACAGGGAATACACGCACTGGTTAAGCAGAGTTTATCCGGGCGACAGGGAAAAAATACAGGCAGCAATTCCCGATACAATGGTTTGGAGAAGCGAACTTGCCTACAATGAACCCTATGTAAACAACTATTTCCGGCATCCGGCATACAGCGATTACCCGGTGGTTGGGGTAACCTGGGAGCAGGCCGAAGCATACTGTGCATGGCGTACCGACAGGGTGAATGAACAAATCCTTGTTGAGAAGGGAATTATTCAGCATGACAATACCCAAAGCGGGCAGAATGTATTTACAACCGACACCTATCTTGCCGGTTTATACCAGGGAACAGACGGGGAAGAACCCATTGCAAATGCCGACGGTACAACACGGAGGCTGAAATGGGAGGACGGAATTGCGCTGCCCAGTTACCGGTTGCCAACTGAAGCCGAATGGGAATATGCTGCCTACGGACTTATCGGGAATGTGGAAGGTGAATTGCTTACCGAACGAAACATGTACCCGTGGAACGGAACCTATTTACGGGAAGCTTCAAAAGATGGAAAAGGAAGGATGAAGGCCAATTTTGTTCGCGGACGTGGAGATATGATGGGTATGGCTGGCGGATTGAACGACAACGCCGACATTGCCTCCCCTGTAATTTCCTACGAGCCGAATGATTACGGACTTTACTGTATGGCCGGAAATGTAAATGAATGGGTTGCCGATGTGTATCGTCCGCTTTCCATGCTCGATATGGAAGAATTCCAGCCCTTCAGAGGTAATGTGATTACGGAATACCGAAGAGGTGATGATGGCACGCTTATGAGAAACGAGTACGGTGAACTGATTAAAGATACAATTGCCGACTACAGAAACTTTAATGACGGAGATGCAAATTCTCAGCTGATTGAAAATAATGACTGGAATTCGGCGCAGGACGTGTCAACCGATGATATGTATGTTCAGGATGAACGCCCGGGAGCTTTCTCATCATTGATTACCGATGAAGTTCGTGTTTACAAAGGAGGTTCATGGCAGGACAGGCCTTACTGGCTTGTGCCCGGAACAAGAAGATACCTGGAACAAACCAAAGCACAAAGAGACCTGGGTTTCCGTTGTGCAATGACCCGCGTTGGAAGCCCTGAAGGATTCTAAATAGTAACAAATAACATTGTATAGTAAAAACCTTTCATCCGGATTTGATGAAAGGTTTTTTATTTTTGTGAGCTATGACAACAACTGAAGAAATCTACACCTGTTTTATAAAGTCGTCGGGCATTTCAACCGACAGCCGAAAAATAACCCCGGGTTGCCTTTTTTTTGCCCTGAAAGGAGAAAATTTCAACGGAAATAAATACGCTGAGGAAGCAGTAAAAAAAGGGGCCGCATATGCCATAATCGATGAGGAGAAATACAAAACCTCCAACAAAACGATCTTAGTTGAAAATGTTTTGAAATCACTACAGAATATGGCGCGCCTGCACAGGCAAAAACTCGGAATACCCATTTTAGGAATTACTGGAACCAACGGAAAAACAACCACCAAGGAACTGATAGCCGCAGTTCTTTCACAAAAATTCCAAATAAGTTTCACACAGGGAAATCTGAACAACCACATTGGCGTTCCCCTTACATTGCTTTCAATGAACAGCGCAACCGAGTTTGGCATTGTTGAAATGGGTGCCAATCACCAGGGAGAAATTGCTGAGCTTTGCAACATTGCCGATCCTGATTACGGAATAATTACCAACATCGGGAAGGCACATCTGGAAGGATTTGGTTCGTTTGAAGGAGTAAAAAATACCAAAGCCGAACTTTATAAACACATCAAAAATAAAAATGGCACCCTTTTTCTGAACGGTGAAAACCCGGTTTTAACCGAACTGGCTGCCGGCATAAAAAACAAAGTTACTTTTGGAACCCAAAACCAAAATTTTAACGGCGAATTAGTAAAGTCTCCTCCGTTTTTACACATTAAAGCCATTTTCCCAAAAGGTGTTTTATACCTGAATACAAATCTGATTGGGGATTTTAATTTTGAAAATGTACTTGCAGCCGCCTGTATCGGGAATTATTTTCAGGTTGACCCTCTAAAAATTCAGCAGGCCATAAAAAATTATCAACCGTCAAATATCCGCTCACAGTTGATTGACAAAGGAGACATAAAACTCATAATGGATGCCTACAATGCAAACCCAACAAGCATGCAGGCATCCATTCAAAGTTTCCTGAATTCAAATTCAGACCTTGAAAACAACTATCTAATTCTTGGTGATATGCTCGAACTGGGCTCTTATTCCGTACAGGAACACCGGAATATTTTGGAAGCCATTCACCATTTGCCAAAAAAAAATGTTTTTCTTGTAGGAAAAACATTTTCTGCGGTGGCAAAAAGTTTCAACAGAATTACTTTTGCCGATGTTCGCCAGCTTTGTGATTATTTAACCGAAAACCCGATTAAAAAAGGAAACATTCTTATTAAAGGTTCCCGTGGTATTCAGCTTGAAAAAACTTTAATTTGTTTTTAATTGGCTGCCGGTTTTTCAACTTTTAATACATCGGCAATTGCCTTTTCAAAAGTTGGCTTTGGAAGCGCACCCATTGCCATTTGTGGCTGGCCTTCCTGAGGCACAAACAACAACGACGGAATACTTTGAATACCAAACATTCCGGCTAATTCCTGCTGTTCTTCAGTATTTACCTTATAAATAACAATACTGTCGCCATACTCTTTTTGCAATTCTTCCAATACCGGGGCAACCATTTTACACGGGCCACACCAGTCGGCGTAAAAATCTATCATACAAGGCTTTGAACCTTCATATTTCCACTCTTTATTTACTTCCCAGTTAAATACTTTTTCCTTGAAAGTTTCTTTTGTTAAATGTTCCAACATGATTTATAGTTTTAAATTATCTAAATATCTAATAATCTACATATATTAATTCAAAAATAATACCATTTGTTTACACACAAAAATTAAACTCCGGTTTTATTGAAATAGTTGTAATTTTGTCACAATTTTTTAACACGTGGCAGCAATTACAGGTGTAATTTACAAATTTTGTCAGAATAATGAATAAACGATTGAAACTCAAAATATTTGACATTATATCAAAAACTAGCGATGAAATGCAGCAGGAAACGTATGTAATTGGAGGTTATGTACGCGACCTTTTTTTGCAACGAAATTCAAAAGACATTGATATTGTTACGGTAGGCAGCGGAATTGATTTGGCCAAAAAAGTGGCTCAAAACCTGCATCCAAAACCTGCTGTGACTGTTTTTAAGAATTTTGGCACAGCCATGTTAAAATACAAAAACCTGGAAATTGAATTTGTTGGGGCCCGAAAAGAATCATACCAAAGAAATTCAAGAAAACCCGTGGTTGAAAACGGCAGCCTGGAAGATGATCAGAACCGTCGCGATTTCACCATTAATGCACTGGCACTGGGATTAAACTCCGTCAACTTTGGTGAACTAATCGATCCGTTTCATGGTATGGAAGACCTTAAAAACAAGATAATCCGCACTCCGCTTGATCCTTCAGTCACTTTTTCCGACGATCCGCTGCGAATGATGCGTGCCATTCGTTTTTCCACCCAATTGCGGTTTGAAATAGAAACAAAAACGCTACAGGCCATTGCCACAAACAAGGAGCGGATAAAAATCGTTTCACCCGAACGGATTATTGATGAACTGAATAAGATTATTCTTGCAGAAAAACCTTCCGTAGGCTTTAAACTGCTTGAGGAAACCGGTTTGCTGGAAATTATTTTTCCTGAACTGGATAAAATGAAAGGTATTGAAACGGTTAACGGAATCGCGCATAAAGATAATTTTTACCATACCATCGAAGTGCTCGACCGCATTGCACCCAACACCGATAATTTATGGCTGCGCTGGTCGGCACTGTTGCATGACATTGCCAAACCGGCTACCAAAAAATTTGTTGATGGCCAGGGCTGGACTTTTCATGCACACAATTTTATAGGTGTAAAAATGATTCCCAAAATATTCCGGAGAATGAAACTGCCGTTGAATGAAAAAATGAAATTTGTTCAGAAAATGGTTCATTTGCACATGCGCCCGATTGTGCTCTCTGAAAGCGAAGTTACCGACTCGGCTGTGCGACGTTTGCTTTTTGAAGCCGGCGATGATATTGATGATTTAATGACACTCTGCGAGGCAGATATTACCTCGAAAAACCCGGCCAAAGTAAAACGCTATCTCGATAATTTCAAAATGGTACGGCAAAAATTAAGGGAAATTGAAGAGAAGGATGCCATCCGGAATTTCCAGCCACCCGTTTCGGGTGAATTAATAATGGAAACATTTGGTTTATCGCCCTGCAGGGAGGTTGGTAAAATAAAAGATGCCATTAAGGAAGCCATTCTGGAAGGCGAAATTCATAACAACTACGAGGAAGCTTATTCATACATGTTAAAAAAAGCCGGCGAATTGGGGCTGAAAAAGAAAAATTAATTTTGTAAGTTGAGTTGAACCTGAATGGGCAAATGGTCGCTAAAACCACCCTCGTATGAATAACCGTTATAGGTTCTGAAAGGTTTCAGCCCCCCGTATTTTTCATCTTTTTTCAAAAGAAAAGGCAATTCCGTAATCTTTGCATTTTCGGGAATAACTGAATACCCGGCTTTGCTGTTGATCAAT
>JAFGDX010000069.1 GCA_016931875.1 Prolixibacteraceae bacterium | reverse complement strand
TCAGGATAGCGGGTTTCCTGCAGCCACATCTGTTCAATAACAAGCCCTGCTTCATTCATCCCGCCATAAGGAAATTCCCGCCCCGCCTGGTTAAAGGAAATACTCCCGTATTTTGACACCCAGGTCAGCGCTTTTTCGGGTGGGCGGACAAATGCTGTTTTTTGCATGTTCCGGTAGTTTACCTGAATATGCCCGGAAACGACCGGAAAATCAAAATTCCGGCCAAATACACGTGTCCCGTTTTTTCCGGTAAATGTAAAAGTGGTGCAGGCAAACATAATGTTTGTAAGGAGAACAAGCATACCCAGGAGGAAATATTGTTTCATCTTTTTTGGTTTTTTTGAGTGATAAAAGATATAAAATCAAAAACGAATAATCAACACTTTTTTGACAGCTTGTGTATGTTAAAAAGTTGTTTTTGGGATGGTTGCAGGCTTTTGTTTTGTAAGGATATCAACTCCAATTAATTCATTGCTAAAAATTGGTGAATATAAATTTTAAAATCAAAACGGCTTGTCAATTGTTAAACATAGCAGAAGCGACAAATAAATCTGAGTTGATGCTACTTGTATTTTATTGAATAAAGAGAATACAGGGAGAAACGGAATTAAAAACAACCTTAATATTCACAAACAAAAACAAAAATAGTATGGAACACACCGTTCAAATAAAACATAAAAAATGGCTTACCCACGATGTTGTTCAGTTTACAACTGAAAAACCGCAGAATTTTACCTACACAGCCGGGCAGGCTGTGGAAATTACCCTGAACGACCCGAAATTTAAAGGTGACTGGGCGCCGTTTACCATGACAGGCCTGAACCGGGATGAATACCTGGAATTTACGATAAAAGTATACCCGGATCACAACGGGATGACACTGGCACTGGCAAAATTAAAAGAAGGGGAAGGTTTTGTAATTACCGACCCGTGGGACTCGTTTAAATACAAAGGGCCAGGTGTATTTATTGCCGGAGGTACTGGCATCACTCCCTTTATTGCTCTTTTAAGACAAATGGAAGCGGATGGAAATATCGGCGGCAGTACATTGCTGTTTTCAAATAAAACGGAAAAAGACATTTTTCTTTTTGATGAATTCAAAAAAATGCTGGGCGATAATTTTATCAATGTCCTCACCAGGGAAGAAAAAAAGCCGTATTTCCATGGAAGAATAAACAAAGAGTTTCTGAAAAACCATATTTCCGGTTTTGATCAACCATTTTATCTGTGCGGCCCCGACAACTTCGCTGAAGAAATAAAGAAACATTTGGTGGCACTCGGAGCGGGGGAACAAATGGTAAATATCAGTTTGTAAGTTTTGTTCTCTTTTTTGATTTTCAGAAATAATTTTTTTACCGGGAAATTTGATTTCCAGCCAACTCCGCAAAATAACAGGATAGAACAGAAACCGTTTTACAAGGGTGTTAATTCCACTTTTCTGACAAAAAGTTCAGCGCTTTCCGACTGAATCTGGATTTTTCCTTTAGCCGGTTTAACATGGGTTGCCCGGTTTACCAGTTTTCCGTTCAAAAAAACGGTAATTTGGTCGCCGTCGGCAATACATTCCAGCCTGTTCCACTTGCCCAGTGGTTTTTCGGCATCTTTTTTTCCGCGGAACCCAAGTTCATCTTTCCATTCCGGGTCGCGGCTGAGCCAGTTGATGCGGCCCGAAGCGATGGTTTCTTTTCGTCCGTTTGGCTGAAAAACAAACGAATTGCCTTGTTTTTCAGGGGCAACGGTGGCTGTAACGCTAAAATTTTCAGAACCATCGCCTACCACAATAATATCTCCGGTTCCGCCTTCAATCATCTGGCATTCTATGGAATACATCCATATTCCGCCCGAAGCCCCGTCGTCTCCAACCGAATGAAGAAGTAACCCGCTGTCGCGTGCTTTGTCCTGCCGTGGCGGATGATTAACCTCTCCCCATTTAAATTCAACAAGAATACGATAGTTCTCATATTCTTCGTTGGTGGTAATACAACCCCATTCTTCGCCCGAAATTTGTATCATTCCATCCTGAACCGTAAACACTTTTTTCGGGTCGTTATTTTTACCGCGTTCTTTTAAAAAAGTGTACCACCCGGTTAAATCTTTCCCGTTAAACAATTCAATGGTTTCTTTTTTCGAATTCTGTTGTTTTGGTTGGTTTGCGGCATAACTCAGGGTTCCCGCTAAAAACATCACGGCAAGGAGATAAAAATGAAGAACAGAAACTTTTTTCATGCTTGTAATTTTTTAAGTGAAAGATACTGATTTGGATTTACATTTCTTTTAATTCATTGTACACCGATTCAACCAACCGTGCTTCATTTTCGGAAAAGGCAGCCTGTATCTGTTCCAGCGTTTTTCCTTCGGAAGCCTGGTTTTTTACTTTTTGCTGGAAAGCGGCGATTTCTGCCAAATGGTTTTCTATATCGGTGCGTGTTTTTATATCGGCATGCCCGGAACAAAAATTTTCTGCATCAATGGTTTTCAGCATGTTGGTAAGTGTTTTTACATGTTCGAATGAATTTCCGCCCTTGTAGGAGTGAATGAGCTGCGGTCGTCCGAAAAAGGCCTGGTCGCCGATAAAAGCCGTTTTTTCTTCCGGGAAATAAACTACAATGTCGCCGGTGGTGTGCCCCACGCCAAAATAGTATAGTTCAATGGTTTTGCTTCCCAAATGCAGTTGCATTTTATCATTAAAAGTAATCTCTGGAAGAAAAGCTTGCATTTCAGGTGTCAGCCACATGGAAGGCGCACCATCGCGCTGCGGCAGAAGAATTTCTTTGCGGCAGTTCTCGTGTGCAACAATGGTAACTTGCGGCGGGAAAAAGGGATTACCGTTCACATGGTCGCCGTCGCTGTGTGTATTTACGAGCAGGGTAACAGGTTTGCCGGTAACTTTTTTTACGGCTGAAAAAATACCGTCCACCGAGGTTTTGTCCATTTTCGAATCGATGATGACCACTTCGTTGTCGCCAATGTACATTCCGCCGTTGGCGCCACGTCCGCCCATGATTTGATACAAATTATCCGAAATTTTTTCAAGGGTTACCGGAGGTGTTTCCTGATTTTGAGCTGCTACATAAAAGGCAAAAAAGAAACCAATTGCCAGGAAATACATTTTTTTCATCGTTGTTTATATTAGCTGTTATTTTGGGCTTAAGTTACAAAAAATACTTTTTCAGGGACGTTTCGTTGCCATTTACCGTTAATTGCCTGGCGCGAAATAATTGCAAATTGTAACCTCTGTTCACAAAAAAAGGCTGCAACTTTGTGCAACCTTTTTTTATGTTTTTTCTGATGATTATAAATCTTTTTTTGCCAGGTAAAAATCTACCATTTCGTAATTGCTTTTTTCGCGTTCTTCCATTTCGGCAACGGTTTTTGGCGGCGGAACAATCACTTTTTCACCTGGTTTCCAGTCGAGTGGAAGGGCAACACTGTATTTGTCTGAAGTTTGAAGGGCTTTCAATACACGCAGAATTTCATCCATATTTCTACCCACATTCAGTGGATAATACATGATTAAACGGATTTTTCGGCTCGGGTCAATAAAAAATACTGCGCGAACAGCTGCCGTTTCACTTTCGTTTGGCTGAAGCATTCCGTACAATTGCGATACTTTCATATCAATATCGGCAATAATAGGGAAATTAAAAAGCACACCGGTGTTTTTCTTCACGTTGTTTACCCATGCAACATGCGCGTGGATACTGTCGATGCTTAACCCGACGAGTTTTGTATTTAACGCTCTGAATTCGTCACCGCGGACTGCAAAACCACTCATCTCGGTGGTACAAACCGGCGTAAAATCAGCAGGATGCGAAAACAGAACTGCCCAACTGTCTTTAATATATTCCGAAAATTGAATGGGACCATAAGTTGTGTTTGCTTTAAAATCGGGAGCCATGTCACCGATTCTTGGCATTTGTGTTACGTTTTGTTCTTCCATAACGGTTTTATTTTTAAAATTATGTACATTAAAATTCACTTGCTACTTAAACAACTGTTTTCACAAGTTGTTCAATCGAACATAGGTTGTTTTTATTTTTTTATTGAATTTTGTTTGCCGGTTGGAACCACTGGGTGCAGTTCGTTATAAACTTTTCAAAAAAATAAATAATTTGACGTTTATTCTGAAAGACAGGGAGAAAGAAAAGAAAGAATATATTCAGAAGTTTTTAGCGCACCCGAATCATTAAAATGGGTTGCATCTTTCCAGTTTGAGTCATTTTTAACTATTTCATCAGGAAGAATGATTACTTCTGAAAATTGTTGGTAATAGTCCATTAACAGTGGGTGTTTCAGGTTCGACCCCGATTCGGGGAGGTACAGAAAAAGAATTTTACATTGGTTTTTCCGGGCCAGTTCTACAATTTTTTCAATGTAATGTTTGGAGTAATTCAGCTCGCTTTTCCGGAGCAGGCGTGGTTTGGTTTTGCCAAGCCTTTTTTGCCAGTTTTCACTGTTTTCATTCAGCATTCCGGGCGATACTATTTGCTCAGAGGAGAGGTATCCGAAACGGGATGGTCTGCTTTCTGAAACTGACATTGGTTCGCCCAATAGTGTGCTTTTTACAAATTCAAACCGAACTGCCGTGGCTTTCCAAAGGCCGGGAAAAAAGCGCTGGTTAAACCAAACAAACGAGCCAAAAACATCCGTACTTTCCGCGAGATACGGAAAAACTGGGTGGCTTTTTTTGGGTTCATCTTCTGCTACTTCAATAACCAGGATTTTGGGTTGTTTTTGGGCAAACAAATCTTTTAACATCACATACTGAATGTCTCTGCCGCGGCGGCAAAATCCAAAATTTACGGCACTGATTTCGGTCCCTGTGGCCGCGCTTAATTTTTCTGAAATATACTTATCATCAATGGCGCTGCCGGTTTGCGAGGCGCCTGAAAAAACAATGTCGGTGTTGTGTTTGTCTTCAAACATCCGGTGGTACATCCAGGCGGCTTTGTTGTTGCATTCCCCGCGAATAAAATGATAGCTGAAATTTTTACTGACGGGAATAAAAAACATCCCCGCTGTTCCAACCAGAAACGGCAGCAAAAAAAGGATGCTATTTTTTATTAGTTTTTTCATTCAGAATTGAAAATAAATAAATTGCGGGGCAGAATTTAATACCCCGAAAAAAAGAATCATCAGAACAAGCAAGTAAAAAATTCCCCACTGAACCTGCTTTTTTAATCCAAAAACCGCCTGGTCAAAATTCTTTTCTTTCAGAAATAATTCGGCAAGCAGAAACAAGGGGAAAATAAATAATATCATGCGTCCCGGGGGAGTAAAATTTTCACCTGCAAAAAGAAGTTGAGAAAACGTTTTTGAAATGGTTGAGTGGTTGGTGCCAAGTGCCAAAAACAAGGTTTTTAGGTGTTGCCATGATTCGGCCCTGAAAAATATCCAGCTAAAATTAACCAGGACAAAAGTGACTCCCCAACCCAGGCTGCTTTTTATTTTGCCCGGAATTTTTAACGCAGGCGACACCTGTTTTTCTGCTACATAAAAAACCGCGTGAATGGCGCCCCACAGTAAAAAGGTAACATTGGCACCGTGCCAGAGCCCCGAAATAACAAAGGTGATAAAAATGTTTTTTATCCAAACCGCGGAAGATGTCTGGTTTCCACCCAAAGGAACATATACATAGTCGCGAAACCATGTGGAAAGGGAAATGTGCCACCGGTGCCAGAAATTCCGGAATGAATGGGCAAAATAGGGGGTTTTGAAATTGGTCATGAGTTCAACACCAAACAGGCGGGCAGTACCGATGGCAATGTCGGAATAGCCTGAAAAATCGCAGTAAATCTGGTATCCGAACAGAAAAGTTCCAAGAATGATTTCCCAGCCGTTAAATTGGTTGGGCTGTGCATAAATTGCATCGACCAAAACTGCGAGCTGATCTGCAATAACCATTTTTTTAAACAGGCCCCACACCATTAATTTCAATCCTGAAACAGCCTGTGGGTAAGAAAAGGCCGGCTTTTTTTCCAACTGCGGTATCAAACGTTTTGCCCGTTCAATGGGGCCGGCAACCAACTGCGGGAAAAAGGCCACAAAGGTAAAAAAAGTAAGCGCCGACCGGGTGGGTTGTATCTTTCTGCGGTAAATGTCGATGGTATAACTCAGGGTTTGAAAAGTGTAAAAACTGATGCCAACGGGCAGAATTATCTGGAGGGTGCTCCAGTGGTGATTGCTGTCGAAACCGGTGAGCGCCTGAAACGAGGCAATAAAAAAATTGAAATATTTAAAACAGAATAAAATCCCGATATTGATAAAAATGCTCAGCAGCAGCAATATTTTCCGGGTTTGTTTTTTTTCCTTTTCAAATAAAGTTTTTCCGATAATAAAATCGGTAACCGAACTGATGATAATCAGAATTAAAAAACGCCAGTCCCACCATCCGTAAAAAATATAGCTTGCAAGCAGCAACACCCATTTTCGCAACTTGTTGCTGTAAGTTGCTGTTTTCCAGTAGGCAAGAAAAACAATAATCAGAAAAACAAAAAAAGCAGAGGAATTAAAAAGCATTTTTGGCTTATCTTTGCCCGTGAATATAGAATTTTATTAACTGATTTTTATTTGCAGCAGCAAAATTAGTTAACAAGTAAATGTTAATTGTTTATTTAAAAATTGAGCCAACAACTTGATTATTTATTAAAAAAGTATTTTCTTTGCAAGCCGTTTGAATAACGTGTTTGTTTTGATCATCAAGAAATTATAAGGAAATGTCACGAGTTTGTCAAATAACAGGAAAAAAAGCTTTGGTGGGAAATAACGTATCTCACTCAAAAAGAAGAACAAAAAGAACGTTCGATGTCAACCTGTTTAAAAAGAAATTTTATTTACCCGATGAAAATCGCTGGGTACAATTAACAGTTTCTGCTGCGGGTATTCGTACCATCAACAAAAATGGAGTAAAAGCTGCCTTACAGAGTGCAGTGGAAAAAGGGTATATTGATAAATATTAAAGATATTTAGAAATGGCAAAAAAAGGAAAAGGTAACCGGATTCAGGTTATATTGGAGTGTACAGAGCACAAAGACAGTGGTGTGCCGGGAACATCGCGGTATATTACCACCAAGAACAGAAAAAACACACCTGAACGTTTGGAGTTGAAAAAATACAACCCGATTCTGAAAAAAGTTACAGTTCATAAAGAAATAAAATAAGATAAGTTATGGCAAAGAAAGCGGTTGCAACATTACAAAAAGGTGCCGGTAAAGGTTATTCCAAGGTTATCAAAATGGTAAAATCGGAAAAAACCGGTGCATATACTTTTAAGGAAGAAGTTGTTCCGAACGACGATGTAAAAGAGTATTTTAAAAAATAATCCCGTTCTACGGGAATATCTGCAGAACAGGAAAAGCTTTCATCGATGGTGGAAGCTTTTTTTGTATTTGTAAAATGCAAAACCGCTGAATGCCAAAAATTACTATTTTTATTGCCTTAATGTATTGAATATGGCGTTATTCGGAAGTTTCAATAAAAACAAAAAAGAATCCCTTGAGCAGGGGCTTTCCAAAACCAAGGAAAGTGTTTTCAAAAAACTCAGCCGGGCTGTTGTTGGCAAATCAAAAGTTGACGACGAGGTGCTTGACAACCTGGAGGAGGTGCTGATAACCTCGGATGTGGGAGTGGATACAACTTTAAAAATTATTGAGCGCATTGAAGAACGTGTAGCGCGAGATAAATATATGGGGGTGAATGAGTTAAATTCTATTTTAAAAGAAGAAATTGCCGCCCTTTTGGAAGAAAATAACTCTGCAGATGTTTCTGATTTTGAATTGCCCAAGACCGATGGCCCGTATGTAATTATGGTGGTTGGTGTAAACGGGGTAGGGAAAACCACCACGATCGGGAAACTGGCCTACAACTTCAAAAAAGAGGGAAAAAAAGTGGTTTTGGGAGCAGCAGATACGTTCCGCGCCGCTGCAATAGAACAACTGGAAATTTGGGCACAGCGGGTGGATGTACCCATTGTAAAACAAAAAATGGGTTCGGATCCGGCCTCCGTGGCTTATGATACGCTTTCATCAGCAAAAGCAAGTAATGCCGATGTGGTAATTATCGACACCGCCGGCCGGCTTCATAATAAAATCAACCTCATGAACGAGCTCTCCAAAATAAAAACAGTGATGCAAAAAATTGTTCCGGATGCACCCCACGAAGTTCTTCTGATTTTGGATGGCTCAACCGGTCAGAATGCTTTTGAGCAGGCCAAACAATTTACAAAAGCTACCGAAGTAACGGCAATGGCACTTACCAAACTCGACGGTACTGCAAAAGGGGGCGTTGTTATCGGTATTTCCGACCAGTTTAAAATTCCGGTGAAATACATTGGTATCGGCGAAAAAATGGAACATCTTCAAATTTTCAGAAGAAGAGAATTTGTTGAGTCGTTGTTTTCATAAAAACCAGAAAATGCCTGCACCCGACAAAACTGAAATAAAATCTAAAATTGAATCTGAAATTCGGAAAACGGAAAAACTAATTTCAGAATATGCGGAGCTTACCCGGCCAGTAGAGCCTGAAAATGCCATTGGCCGTATTTCACGGATGGATGCTATTCAAAACAAAAGTGTTACCGAGGCGGCACTGCGCAAGGCACGCGAAAAGCTGGAGAAGTTAAAGTTTGCGCTTTCAAAGATAAACGACGAAAACTTTGGTATTTGTATTCAATGCAAAACGGCCATTCCAGTTGGTCGTTTGCTAATCATGCCTCAATCGCAAACCTGTGTGAAATGCAGCCGCTAATCATTCGTTTTTTTACCTTCCGTTAATTTTTCCACCGGTTTTTCGGTTATCATTTTCCAACCCACCGAAACGGCCAGCTGCCTGATAAATTCGATGGTTTCAGCGGCCTGATTTTCAGCAATAATATACAAATCGCTTTCATCCACTTTTTTACGAATAAAATCTTTTGATTTTTTTGAAATGTCGGTCAAATCTTTTTCTGAAAGTTTATTGATAATTCCTTTTTGAATATCGTAATATTCCAGATCGGTGTCGATGCTGATAATTTGAGGGCGCGGAAATTTGGAAAGGGTTATTTTTTTACCGGCTGAATCAACCTGAATGTTGATTTGCGAAAGATCGAAGCCCACCATTACTTTGGCTTTTACAATAAGAATTACCTTTTTTTCGAGTTGCAGCAGGTTGAAAAAAACATTTTTACCATTTCGGTGAGTGAAAATTTCGGTGAATTCGCCTTCAACGGTTACCAGTTTAAAAACCTGTTTTATCTGTTTTAACAGAACCGTTGACTGCTCTTTGAATTGCTTTGCATTTTTGTACTTGTAAAAATACGGTGAAATTAAGGCTCCGGCAACCAGCCCTAAAATAATTCCCAGTAAAATCAGCGTTTCCATAAAAAATGAATTTCAACTCTAAATTATATTTTTTTTACAGAAAAGCAGGAATTATTCGTTAGTTGTTGACTATTGATGGCTGTTGGTTTCCGGCTGCACCGGTGTTTCGGGCTTTGGTAAAAAATAGTTGGCTATTTTATAATCCGGCGGTTCCTGAACATTCATGGTGGCATTCAGGGTTGTGGCAACCACCAGTTCTTCTTTGGGGAAGATGAGAATCGTAGCTCCCCCTCCAAGAGTATAACCGCTGCGGGCATAAGCCTCTCGTCCGTAAGTATCTTCCAAGATTGCCCAGCCGTTGGTATTTTGCGCCATAAACCCCGATTTTAGTTGCGACAGGCTGAATAACCTGTTTCTTACTTCTTCTGAAATATAATCGCTGTAAAGCAATGCGTTTCCTATCTTGAGCAAATCTTCGGCATTCGACAACAACCCTTTTGAAGGTGCTTTTGAGCGCAAATCGACAGAAACGGCGTTGATTAGCATCGCTACAATGTTGTGGTCGTAAAAATTACTGCGGCCTTTAATGGTAACAAACGGGTTGTCAAATTCTGTATTTTCCAGATGCAGCGTGTCGAGCACCATCTCTTTTACAATATCTTCAAAATCTTTTCCGGTTGTTTTTTGCATTACAGCTCCCAGAAGGTTGTAATTAAGAGCTGAATGGTACTGGTAATAACCTGGCTCTGTTTCGAGGGAGTCGTTTTTAAATGTGTCGAGCCCCTTCATCAGGTTGACATTAAAATTGGGTTTGTATTCGTCTCCTGAATACTCTCCCCTGATTCCGGAGGTGTTGTGTACCAGATTATCAAGGGTTACTCTGTATCTTTTTTCCGGGAATTCAGGCAGGTAGTGCTGAACAGAAGAATCAGGATGGAGAATCCCTTTTTCAATCAAAAGCTGGTAGGTTAACGAGGTGAAGATTTCTGTTACCGAGCCGATTCTGAATTTAGTTGTGCGGGTTACCGGCACATCCAAATCTTTTGAAGCCAGCCCCATACCTTCCGAATAAATCATTTCACCTCCTTTTGAAATAGCAATTGTACCTCCGGGAATGGTATTACTTGAAAGATAAAAACTAAAATCTTTTCGGGCATTTTTTATGGCATCAATGTACTTTTTGTTGTAAACGATGTCGTTGTCCTGTTTTTTACAGCTGGCAATACCCATTAAAATGGCCAGTAAAAAAATAGTGAATTTGAATTTTTTTATTTCCATTTTATCCGGTTTTCAAGTTTTATAAATTCGTGCAAAAGTAGGGATTTCGTTAAAATTTCAAATATAAAAAAATGTGAAATTTTGAGTTTTCTTTTCATTTTAATTTTTGTGATGTAAAATTTATTTTCTCCAATATTTCATTAATTTAGAGAACTAAACCTAAAGCAATGAAAATAGCTAATTTCCAGTTAAAAACAATTTTGTTCTTATTTTGTGCCGGTTTGTTTTGTAATTCGTGCACCACTTTCAAAGAAAAAGAAACAGTTGCCGGCAAACCCAATATTATTGTAATTATGGCCGATGACATGGGCTATTCTGACATTGGCTGTTACGGAGGCGAGGCAAAAACTCCCAACCTGGATCGCCTTGCCGGTGAAGGTCTTCGTTTTACCCAATTTTACAATGCGGCCCGCTGCTGTCCAACCAGAGCTTCACTTTTGACCGGAATTTATCCCCACGAAGCCGGAATGGGCGGAATGGTTCATCCGCCGAAGGGGCATGCCAACAATCCTTTTTACCAGGGTTTTTTAAGTGAAAACTGTGTTACACTGGCAGAAGTTTTAAAAACGGCCGGATACTACACGGCCATGTCGGGGAAATGGCATGTTGGCGAGGAGCGCCCGCACTGGCCAACCGACAGGGGTTTTGATAATTACTTCGGACTGATTAGCGGCGCCATGAATTACTGGGATATTTCCCGGTCCAAACAACCCGGGATTAAACGGCATTTTGCCATCGACTCAAGTGAATATACCCCTTCAAACAAAGATTTTTACATGACTGACGCCATAACCGAAAATGCGGTAAAATACATTGAAAAGGCCGACAGTTTGCAACAGCCGTTTTTTATGTATGTGGCTTATACTGCGCCGCACTGGCCGCTGCACGCCTGGCCCGAAGATATTGCAAAGTACGAGGGGAAGTTTATGGCCGGCTGGGATAGTTTGCGCATTGCCCGTTATGAAAGGATGAAACGAATGCGCATTTTATCCGGTAATCTGGAAATGAGCCCGCGCGATGCAAATGTAAAAGCCTGGGATTCGCTTTCAGAAGAAAAAAAGACAGAAATGGATTTATACATGGCCATTTATGCGGCTCAAATCGACCGGATGGATCAGGGAATCGGAAAAATCATGGACCAGCTGGATGCCGTTGGTAAAATGGAAAATACACTGATTTTATTTTTGTCGGATAACGGAGGATGTGCGGAAGGTGGAATATGGGGGCAAAATTTCTGGTCAGAAACGGGCGAACCCGGCGAACCCGGAACAGCCAACTCGTATTTAAGTTACGGGCAATCGTGGGCCAACCTGAGCAATACACCTTTCAGGGAATACAAACACTGGGTACACGAAGGCGGAATTGCCACTCCGTTAATTGCCCGCTGGCCCGCCAAAATTTTTGATAAAGGCGGTCTGACATCACAGGTGGGGCATATTACCGATATTATGGCTACCTGTTGTGATGTTGCCGGTGTTGAATATCCGAAAACGTTTAAGGGAAAAGAAATCCGGCCATTGCGCGGAAAAAGCCTTCTTCCGGTTTTTGAGGGGGAACTGACCGAACCACGCGGGTTTATTTTCTGGGAACATGAAGGAAACCGTGCTGCACGGCTGAACGACTGGAAGATTGTGGCAAAAAAAGGGCAACCCTGGGAATTATACCATCTGAAAAATGACCGGACTGAACTGCATAATCTGGCAGCCGACAGCACCGGAGTTGTTTCAAAAATGGTTGAAGCTTATCAGAAATGGGCAACTGAAACTCAGGTGATTGACTACGCAGTTAAATAAAATTCTTTTTATTCAGCAGATTAAAAAAGGCAACCTTGTAGCTGTTGCTCACCGGAATAAGTTTGTTTCTGATTTTTATGGCATTGTTTTCAATATAATCAATCTTATCAACCGAAATAATATACGATTTATGTACCCTGACAAATTTTTTGGGATCCAGAATTTCCTGGATGGTTTTGAAATTCAGCAAGGTCATAATTTTGCTGTCTTCCGTATGGATTTGTAAATAATCGCGCATCCCTTCAATATAGAGAATTTTACTAAAATATACTTTCACCGTTTTGTTGCCCGATTTTATAAATGTATACTCAGGAGTCTGCGGATGTGCGGTTTGATTTTCGCTGCCCGGTGCTGGCTGGCTTTTGTGCGCGGCATCTTTTAAAAAACGGGCGTAAACCTTTTCTGTAGCTTTTACAAACCGTTCAAACGGAATGGGTTTTAACAGGTAATCCATCACATCCAGTTCATAAGCTTTTAATGCATATTCATCATAAGCTGTGGTTAAAATTACATAGGGCGGGTCTTTTATAGTTTCCAGCAATTGAATACCTGTAAATTCATCCATCTGAATGTCCAGAAAAATGAGGTC
>JAFGDX010000068.1 GCA_016931875.1 Prolixibacteraceae bacterium | reverse complement strand
CCTTCCCTGCCAATAATCCTTCCTTTTATCTCGTCGCTTTCAATGTGGAAAATGGTTACTGCGTTTTCAATGGCGGTTTCTGTAGCAACCCGCTGAATCGACTTCACCACAATCTTTTTCGCTTCTTTGTTGGCCGTTTGCTTGGCCTCTTCCATTATTTCGTTAATGTAGGAAACGGCTTCTGATTTGGCCTCTTCCTGGAGCGATTCCACCAACTGTGATTTTGCTTCCTCAGCAGATAGACCTGAAATTTGCTCAAGTTTTTCCACATGCTGACGATACAGTTTATCCAGTTCTTCGCTTTTGTGCTCCACACGTTGCAGTTGAGCATTCAGGTTTTCACGAATAACCTCAACTTCTTTGCGGCTGGTTTCAAACTCTTTGGTTTTACGGTTAAGCTCTTCCCTTCGCTGGTTTACCCCCGCTTCTCTTTGTTTTAATTTATTCTCCAGGTTGTTAATGTGCGAATTTTTTTCATGAATATATTTTTCATGTTCCGATTTAAGTTGCAAGAACTTTTCCTTTGCCTGAAGAATTTTGTCTTTTTTGATTACTTCACCTTCCGATTTTGCTTCGGCAATAATTGCATCTTTTTTCTTTTTCAAGGCCTTATCCCAGATGAGATAGGCAAGCGCACCTCCACCAACAAACCCTGCAGCTGCGCCTATTAATATGTCTATCCAGTTCATTCTTTAATTTTAGTGATTAAAAAACCCGTAAAAAATCACTCCAACTTTCAGAGTAATTCAATACGGGCCTCGATAAATATTTGCTTACTTTTTATTCTGATTTCTTCCTTTTTTCTTTTAAAAAATCGGAAATATCATCATTCAAATTTTTAAGTTCCCCGATGAAGAGAGCCTTTTCTTCACTTTTTTTGGTTTCGGCTGCACTCAACGCAATCTGAAATGCACTCATGGCCAAAATATCCTGCGAATCATTATCCAAAAACAGTCCTCTGAATCTTCGCACCGTATCGTTTACCATCTTTGCAGCTAATCTGTATTTCTCTTCATCTTCCCGTCTGATATCCAGTGGATATGTCCGGGTATCAATCTTAATATGTATTCTAAAGTTATTCTTCTCCACCTGCCATTACTTATTGAGTAATGCGATACATTTATCAATTTCCCGTATTAACCTGTTTATTTTTTGTTTCGCATTCCTGTTTTCATCTTTCCCCGACAAAATCCGGTTTGCTATTTCCAATTGTTCATTGCTTTTGCCTAACTCTGTTTTCGCCTGTTCCAACAATTCTATTTCATTTTTTAATGTTTCCACTTTATTTTCCAACCGTTTTTTTTCAGTGCTTAAACGTTCATATTCACTGAATAACTGCTGTACATTTGCCTTTAAATCATTCAGAAGCAAGCGATCTTCATCAGTCATTTTAGCTGCATTTCAGCGACAAAGTTAATATTTTTCACCTATTGTAAAAGAGAATAATTATAAATGAAACAAAATAATACTTTCCATCCTGAACGGATGAACAGGAAAACACTAAATTTGCACGGTGATACAATTCAAACAATTCATTCATGAAGCTCTTTTTTCTGGTTGCAATCATTCTGTTTTCCACTATTTTGAAAGGACAAACCCCGGATTACACCCCACCTTTAAAAATTCCGTTGTTGCTGAGCGGGAGTTTTGCTGAACTGCGCAGTAATCATTTTCATTCGGGAATTGACATAAAAACCCAGGGAGTTACAGGCCTGCCGGTGTTTTCAGTAGCCGATGGTTATGTTTCCAGAATAGTGGTTTCGCCCTCGGGTTACGGGAAGGCTATTTATATTGACCACCCCAACGGAACAACCAGTGTTTACGGTCACTTAAACAATTTCAGAAAAGACATTTCGGAGTATATAAAAAACTTTCAGTACGAAAAACATTCCTATCGGGTTGACATTGCAGTGGCAAAAAACCGATTTCCGGTAAAACAGGGCGACGAGATTGCCAAAAGCGGAAACACGGGAAGTTCAGGCGGGCCACATTTGCATTTTGAAATCCGAAACACGGAAACCGAAGAACCATTAAACCCTTTGAAATACAATTTCCCGGTAACCGACAACACGGCACCTAAAATATTTTCGCTGATGGTTGCCCCTGTCGATGAACTGTCGCACGCAGATTTTCAAAACAGCAAAAAAACATTCCCGGTCGTTTTTTATGACGGGAAGTACCATTTAAAAGGCAATCCGGCCATTCCGGTTTACGGAAACATCGGATTTGCCGTACATGCCAACGATTACTTTGACAATTCGTGGAACAAATGTGGCATTTATTCACTTGAATTGATAATTGACGGTGAAGTGTGGCTGGCATGGCAACACAACAAATTTTCGTTTGATGAAACCAGGTACATCAACAGTTTTATTGATTATGAAGAATATATCCGGTCAGGAAACCGGTACCAGAAAACCTGGAAAGACCCGGGCAACCGGTTATCGGTGTACAGTTATGAAAAAAACCAGGGTGTTTTTACTTTCGATGACAACGACACCCACTCCATACGATTGATTTTAAAAGACACCTACGAAAATTCATCGGTTTTGGAATGGAGTGTAAAAAGCAGTTTAAAAGAAATTACTGTAGATGAAAAACCCTTCACAGAAAGATTTGATTACCGTGAAAAAAACGAATGGCGAGCTCAAAATTTCAGAATTGCTATTCCTGAAGGTGCGTTATATACCTCTGTAAATTTTGAATACAACAGCATTCCGGCAAACCCTGATTTTTTTTCCAATTTGCATATCGTTCATAAAAATACCACCCCGCTTCATAAAAATACCAGAATACAAATAAAACCCATCGGGCTTCCCAAAAACCTTGAACAAAAGGCACTACTGGTAAATGTGGATACACTAACGGGGAAAATTTATGCTGCGGGCGGTAATTTTGAAGATGGCTGGGTGACAGGCGAAATACGCAACTTTGGCAACTATGCAGTAGCTGTCGATACTGTTTCTCCTGAAATAGTTCCGTTGAGCATTACCAACAATAATACATTAACTGAGGGCAACCGTATTCGTTTTAAAATTTCGGACCAACTGGCGGGGATTGAAAAGTACGAAGGTTATATCGACGGGAAATGGGCCTTGTTTGAATATGACCCGCGAATTGACCAGATAGTTCACTATTTTGATCCGGAACGTTTTGAAATGGGAAAGAACCATGAATTGCTGCTCAGGGTAACCGATTACAAACAGAATACCACCACCTACAATGCAACGTTCCGGAAATAACGGAAAACAAGCACAAGATGAAAAAAATAAATATTTATTCGTGAGACTCAGATTTCAGGAGTGAGCGAACTGAAATTTGTTAATCGAACAATCCCAATGAAATCGGAGGGTATAATACCCCGCAGCTCTGCTGCGGAATAAATTTCCAAAGCTTGCTTTGGGGTTTCATACCCGTTGATTGTGGCTCCTGAAACCCGTAATCGGAAAAGACGATTTTAATCATTCTTCAACCTCTTTAATTCATGTATTTTGGTGAAAATTAAAATCTCAAAATCATGAAATTTAATCCGGCAAAAGCAATTCAGGATTTAAAACAATTTGGCGAGTTCGGCGGTGTAAATCCTTCCATTACCGATTCATCAACATACACATTTCTTCACGGAGACACGATGGAAGAAACATTTCTGGGGCACATGGAAGGCTGTTTTTTATATTCGCGCCACTGGAACCCAAGCAATAAATACCTGGCTGATGCAATGGCAGCGATGGAAAATACCGAGTCGGCATGGATAACCGCATCGGGAATGGCTGCCATAACCTGCGCGCTGCTTCAATTGTGCAATTCGGGCGACCACATTATTACCAGTGTAACTACTTATGGCGGAACCTATGCTTTTCTGAAAAACTGGCTGCCCAAATACAATATTGAAGTTTCGTTTGTAAATATTACCAATCTGGAAGAAGTAAAAAAAGCACTTCAACCCAACACCAAAGTAATTTATACCGAAAGCGTTACCAACCCGCTGCTGCAGGTTTCCAATATTCCTGAACTGGCAAAAATTGCACACGAGGCCGGGGCGAAATTAATGGTTGACAACACCTTCACCCCCATGATTATATCACCGGCTGTACTTGGCGCCGATTTGGTAGTGTACAGCATGACCAAATTTATTAACGGAAAAAATGACTGTGTTGCCGGCGCCATTTGCGGAACCGATGAATTTGTTCATCAGCTTTCAAATGTAAAAAACGGTACTGCCATGTTGCTGGGCCCGGTACTCGACCCGCTGCGTTCTTCAAGTATCCTGAAAAACCTGAATACCTTGCACATCCGTATGCAACAACACAGCAAAAATGCACTGTTTCTGGCGGAAAATCTTGAAAAAAAGGGCCTGAAAGTAAATTATCCGGGGTTGAAAAGTCATCCGCAACATAAATTGCACAGGGAATTGATGAATAAGGAATTTGGTTTTGGTGGCATGATGTCACTCGATTTCAAAACCATTGACAAAGCTTACCAGGTAATGCAAAATATGCAGGAGGCCGGCGTGGGTTATCTTGCCGTGAGTTTAGGATATTTCCGGACCCTGTTCAGTTGTTCCGGACACAGCACCTCTTCTGAAGTGCCTGCTGAAGTACAAAAAGAAATGGGTCTTTCCGAAGGGCTGGTGCGGTTTTCTGTGGGGCTCGACAATGATATTGAGGATACGCTTGAAAAGATAACAAAGTGTATAAATTTTTAAAATCAACGCTGAATTTCATAACTTCCGCAAAACAAAAATCATATTCTCAATGTGTGAATTAACTATATTTGTTCCCTTCGGAAAAAATTAAAACAAAATATATTATGAGAAAAATTTCATTATCCGGAATACTGCTTTTTGTATTTATCGTAACAAATTACCAGATTTCCAACGCGTGTACCAATTTTTTGGTAACCAAAGGAGCATCCGTAAACGGTTCAACCATGATTACCTATGCCGCCGATTCGCATACCTTGTATGGCGAGTTGTATTTTCAGCCGGCACAGGATCATCCGGCAGGTGCCATGCGTGATATTTACGAGTGGGACACAGGAAAATACCTGGGGCAAATTCCGCAACCCGCACACACCTACAGTGTTATTGGAAATATGAACGAGCACCAGTTGGCCATTGGCGAAACCACATTTGGCGGACGCAGCGAGTTGGGTAGCCAAACCGGGGCAATTATGGATTACGGAAGTTTGATTTATGTTACACTGCAACGTGCCAAAACTGCCCGCCAGGCTATTGAAGTGATGACCAGCCTGGCGAATGAATACGGATATTACAGTTCCGGTGAATCGTTTTCCATTGCCGACCCTGAAGAAGTCTGGATTCTGGAAATGATTGGAAAAGGAGAAGGCGAAAAAGGCGCAGTTTGGGTAGCTGTAAAGGTTCCCGACGGATACATCAGCGGACATGCCAACCAGGCACGTATTACTACTTTCCCGTTAAACGATAAAGACAACTGCATCTATTCTGATGATGTGATTTCGTTTGCCCGCGAAAAAGGATGGTACAACGGAACCAACAAAGATTTTAGTTTTTCTGATGTGTATGCACCGGTTGATTTTGGCGCTGCCCGGTTTTGCGATGCACGTGTGTGGGCCGGTTTTAATAAAGTAGCTGAGGGAATGGAGCAATACGCCGATTATGCCAAAGGAATGGTTGAACACGGCGAAAATAATTTTGCTACCAACCGTCTTCCTTTGTGGATTAAACCTGAAAAAAAACTAACGGTTCAGGATGTTATGGGAATGATGCGCGACCATTTTGAAGGAACCGAACTGGATATGACACAAGACATTGGCGCCGGCCCCCACCAGCTACCCTACCGCTGGAGGGGATTAACATGGGAAGTGGATTCAACCGAATATTGCAATGAAAGAGCCATTTCAACACAGCAAACCGGATTTTCGTTTGTGGCCCAATGCCGCAACTGGCTCCCCGACCCTATTGGCGGAATTCTCTGGTTTGGTGTTGACGATGCCTACAGTACCTGTTACGTTCCGATGTATTGCGGGATTACAGAGATTCCGGAATGTTTTGCAGTTGGAAACGGCGACATGCTTACCTATAGCGAAACTTCGGCTTTCTGGGCATTCAACCGGGTTTCCAACTTTGCCTACCTCCGTTACAGCGAAATGATTCAGGACGTGCAAAAAGTACAAAAAGAACTGGAAGATAAATTTGTTACGTATGTTCCGGCCATTGATAAAGCAGCTGAAAATCTGTTTAATACGGAAGGGAAAGAGCAGGCCCTTAAATTCCTGACTGAATATTCTGTAAATGAAGCCAACAATATGACTTCACGCTGGAAAGAACTGGAACAATACCTGCTTGTAAAATATATGGATGGCAACATAAAACGCGAAAAAGACGGGAAATTTGAACGCACGGAAACCGGGCTGGCACCCATGCCTTTGTTCCCGGGTTACCCCGAGTGGTGGTACAAAGCAATTGTAAACAGCACAGGCGATCATTTTAAAGTTATTGGTGGCGCCGGACATTAATTGAAGTTTATGCTGTAAATCAACTATGAAATTGTATATTGGTGCTCAAAACTGTTTGGCAAACAGATTTTTTTATTATTTTTGCGCCGTTTTTACGCAATCTCTTTTCTGTCAGCGGACGGAATACATTGCCAACATTAATTAAAAATATCAGAAATGGATTTAATCAAAGTAGTCGAAAACGAATTCGAAATTAATAAGGAAGTTCCAAAATTCGGAGCAGGCGACACAATTACGGTTAGTTACAAAATCAGGGAAGGAAACAAGGAAAGGGTTCAGAATTTCCGTGGTGTAGTTATCCAACTACGCGGAAGCGGAGCAACCAAAACCTTTACCGTCCGGAAAATGTCGGGAAACATTGGTGTGGAACGTATTTTCCCGATGTATTCTCCCTTTATCGACAGTATTGAAGTAAACAAACACGGGAATGTGCGCAGAAAAAGAATTTTTTACCTGCGCGAACGTACCGGTAAAAAAGCCCGAATCAAAGAAAAAAGATTTTAGTAGAATCAGTTTATATCAAAAGGTCTCTGTAAAGAGGCCTTTTTTTATGCCCTGTTGTGAAGCAATTGTAAAATGGAACAAACCATTATTTGGAAATAAACTATTGAAGTACGTTTTTGTGGTTTTCCATAAAATCAGAATCGAAAAAATAATGATAAAATTTTGAATACAGATTCTCCGCTGATAACAAAAAAAGAGTCGCAGAAAATGCGACTCTTTTTTTGTACCCCGGACGGGATTCGAACCCATGACCTACTGCTTAGAAGGCAGTTGCTCTATCCGGCTGAGCTACCGGGGCAGCCTTATAAATTGCGGTGCAAAAGTATAAATCAATTTTCAAAAAACAAATTCAAAATCTCAAATAAATCCTAAATTCTGTTTTTTCAGTTTTTGCACCTGAAATTTGCAACTTTTATTTTTAGTTTGCCGATTTTTACAACAGATGTATTCCGTTTACCCTGCACTTTTCAATCATTTCATCGGGCCAGATGCTCGACTGAATTTCGCCAATATGCGCCTTTCGCAAAAAGTACATACACAACCTCGACTGGCCGATACCTCCGCCAATGGTCAGTGGCATTTCACCATTCAGCAGTTTTTTGTGCCACAGCAATTCTTTTCTTTCTTCCATGTTGCGCAATTTTAATTGTCTCATCAACGATTCCTGGTCGACCCTTATTCCCATGGACGAAAGTTCAAAAGAACGGTTCAGAATGTTATTCCAAACAATAATATCGCCGTTTAATCCTTTATGCCCTTCGGTGGTTGGCGTAATCCAGTCGTCGTAGTCGGGGGCACGCCCGTCGTGAATTTTCCCGTCAGGCAGTTCGCCGCCAATCCCAATCACAAAAATTGCCCCGTATTTGCGTGCTGCTTCGTTTTCCCGTTCAAAAGAACTTAAATCGGGGTATTGTCTGGCCAAATCCTCGGTGTGCAAAAAAGTAATCTCCTCGGGCAGCTCAGGTTCAATATCCAGATAATTCTCCGAAACAAAAAATTCGGTGCGCACCAAAGCCGAATATAATTTTTTAACCACATATTTTAAAAAATCAAGGTTCCGGTTCTCTTGTGTAATCACACGCTCCCAGTCCCACTGATCAACATACAACGAGTGAATATTTGTCAACTCTTCATCAGGGCGAATGGCATTCATGTCGGTGTAAATTCCAAAACCCGGTCTTACATCCAAATCAGCCAGTGCCAGCCTTTTCCATTTTGCAAGCGACTGTACAATTTCTGCCACCGAATCATCCAGGTCTTTCATCGGAAATGAAACCGGACGCTCAATACCGTTTAAATCATCGTTTATCCCGGTTCCCTGCTTTACAAACAATGGTGCGGTAACTCTTCTCAACCTCAGTTCGGAAGCAAGATTTGACTGAAAAAAATCTTTGATCTGTTTAATGGCCTGTTCGGTTTGATTGACATCCAAAACCGATTTGTAATTTTTTGGAATAAATAAATTCATGTATGTCTTTTTAAGTCTGTTTTGAAACAAAAATATAATTCTGCTTTCAATTTAAAAGAAAACAATCCGGTAAAGTTTAATTACTTTACAATTTAAGTACATTTTAAAGAAAATATAAGTTTTATTTCCCGGCAAAGTTACCTCCCGTTTGTTAATTTTGTGCCACAAATTATGGCAAATTTCAGCAAAAATATACCCCGGCTGTACCTCATTAAAATTTCGAAATGGTTTAATATGGTCATGCCCGTGGTTGTTCTGTTTTACCAGAACAATGGAATGGGGATGCAGGAAATTTTTATTCTGAAATCCATTTATTCGGTTGCCATTGTTACGATGGAAATTCCGTCGGGATGGATGGCCGATGTGTGGGGACGCAAGCGGACTTTATT
>JAFGDX010000067.1 GCA_016931875.1 Prolixibacteraceae bacterium | reverse complement strand
CAAAAAAAGTAAGCTTGATTAACTGTTTTTCCTGATGTGGTTTCATGTACATACACATTATGACTCACATAGAATCACCTTTGCTATTTTTGTTTTTATAAGTATTGAAGAAGTTTTTAATACGTATTAGATTTATTTTTAACAGGTATAAATATTATTTTAATACGTATTATATATTCAAATTTTCCTGTGATTATGGGGAAAACTACAGGTCTCTTTCGGCAGTTTCTCCGTTCAAAATGGCTGAAGCTACATTATTAATTTTACCGGGAAACAGCAAATATGAGCAGGGAGGAACCGGACTTCAGCTCCCAAAATTAGTTTTAATCATTGCCCACAATGTGGTTCACCCTCTTAATTACCGGGTTTGTCGATTAATTTTTTTTATAGGAACACCAAAATTTAGCTTTGAATATGAATTAAAAGAGTCAACTTTGTATGTTCTGCTAAGCTAAAACTGAATGAATATAAATATTGCCGATAAAACAAAACGTTCAAAAATTATTATTTTTTGTGTCACCGTTCTGGTGGCCGTTCTTATTATATCATTTACGGTGGGACGCGAAATTTACGAGGGGAAAAGCGACAGTATGTTTTCATTCGGGCTTGTTCATTTTGCTGGCTACCTCTTTTTCCTGCTGATGCCGGTTGAAATGGCATTTGTGTATTATCTGTCGTTTTACGAAGAGGCAAAACTGATTGGCATTGCCCTGAGTACAGCATTTGTTGCACAATTGATCGATTATTTCATTGGCTTTTCGTTCAGCTTAAAATTTATACACAGCTTTGTGGGAGAGAAACGACTGATAAAAGCCGAAAAATATATTCGGAAATACGGCAACCTCACCATATTTGTCTTCAATTTTTTTCCGCTTTCATCACCGGTTATTGCGCTGGTAGCAGGGATGTTAAAATACAGGTTGCGTCATCTTCTGATTTACAGTTTGTTCGGTCTGGTACTGAAATACATCGTTTTAAGTCTGATTTTTTAAAACTTTCAGGGAAACATTTCTTCCGGATTAATTTTGCCGGGAAGACTTCCCCTGCAATATCAAATTTACCCCGGCCAGCGAAAAAGCTTTATATTTGCAGCGAACTAAAAAAATTGAATTATGAAGGCATTTGTTTTTCCCGGACAGGGAGCCCAATACCCGGGAATGGGAAAAGATTTGTATGAAAATTCGGCAGAAGCAAAGGCTTTATTCGAAAAAGCCAATGAAATTCTGGGGTTTACCATTACCGATATTATGTTCGACGGTTCGGTCGACGATTTGAAACAAACCAAAGTAACTCAGCCGGCTATATTTTTACACTCGGTTTTGCTGGCCAAAAGCTTAAAAGATTTTGCGCCCGATATGGTAGCCGGTCATTCGCTGGGAGAATTTTCAGCATTGGTGGCCAACGGTGCCCTGAGTTTTGAAGACGGCCTGCTGTTGGTTTCGAAACGTGCTTTGGCCATGCAAAAAGCCTGCGAAACTGAACCATCAACAATGGCTGCTATTGTAGGTTTGGATGATGCGATTGTGGAAGAAGTTTGTGAAAGTATTGGCGATGTGGTTGTGCCTGCCAATTACAATTGCCCGGGGCAATTGGTCATTTCAGGTTCGGTTGTCGGAATCGACAAAGCCTGCGAAATATTAACCGAAAAAGGTGCCAAACGCGCATTGAAACTGGTGGTTGGCGGTGCATTTCATTCTCCGCTGATGGAACCTGCCAGGGAAGAGCTGGCCGCAGCAATTGAAGCAACTGTCTTCAGTAACCCGGTTTGCCCGGTTTATCAGAATGTAAATGCAAAACCGGTAACAGATCCGGAAATTATCAAACAAAACCTGATTGCACAGTTAACGGCACCGGTGCGCTGGACACAGACCGTTCAGAATATGATTGCCGACGGGGCAACATCGTTTACCGAAATCGGGCCCGGGAAAGTGTTACAGGGACTGGTGAAAAAGGTAGATCGCGCAATGGAAACATTTGGAGTAAATAGTTTTGAAGGCTGAAAATCAAAATATAGTAAAAGAAAAATCCCGGAATTTTCCGGGATTTTTCTTTGTCAGGTAACCAGAGTTTTCTTTTGCAACATCCTGTAAATCGTCGATTTTCCAATTCCCAGCTTTGATGCAACCAGTCTTACATTGTGGTTGTATTTATTCAGGAAATGTTTGATTATTTCGTTGTTGTATTCTTCCAGTGTTTTTTCGTTTGCCAGTAAATTCTGAACGCTGTCGTCAACATTCATATTTAAATGGCTGGGTTTAATTATATCGCGATTGGTCATTACACAGGCCAGTTCCATCACTGCTTTTAATTCCCTTATGTTTCCCGGGAAATGATAAGCCAGCAGAATTTTTTTGGCTTCATCGGAAATGGATTTTGGCTCCATTTCGTTTTCCTTGCAAAACTCATCAACAAAATATTTTGCCAGAAGGATAATGTCATTTCCTCTTTCGCGTAACGGAGGAAGTTCGATTGGAAGACCGAGCAAGCGGTAATATAAATCCTGTCTGAACTTTCCTTCTGCAACCAGGTTGGCAAGGTTTTTATGTGTGGCAGTTATGATTCTAACATCCAGCGGAATGTTTTCTGCCCCTCCCACGCGGGTTACTTCCCGTTCCTGGATAACACGCAGTAATTTTGCCTGAATGGCAATGTCCAAATCGGCAATTTCATCCAGAAACAAAGTACCTGAATTGGCCTGTTCAAATTTTCCTATTTTTCTGTAATCGGCGCCGGTAAATGCACCTTTTTCGTGTCCAAAAAGTTCGCTTTCAACCAAAGTTTCAGGAATAGCAGAAACATTCACCGCTATAAATGGTTTTGTACTCCGCTTGGAATTGTAATGAATTCCTTTGGCCACCAGTTCTTTTCCGGTCCCTGTTTCGCCCGAAACAGACACAGAGATTTGCGTGTGAATGGCCTTTTCCATCAATTCAAAAACATGATCAATTTCCCGGCTGTTCCCCTTAATCAGCTTTCGGAAGTTGTATTTTTCCTTTACCGCATCCTTCAGCAGAATGTTTTCATTTTTAAGCTGATCGGTTTTGTAAATGTTTTTAATGATGTTGCTTAATTTTTCACGGGTGTCAGGCGCTTTCATGATGTAATCATACGCGCCGCTTTTCATCAAGTCAATGGCAGTGTTGATGTTTTCCTGTGCCGAAATGACAATCACGTGGGTGTCGGGCAGTTTCTGCTGAATTTCCTTTAAAACCTGATGACCGGTCATGTCGGGCAAGGTATAGTCGAGCGTTACAATATCCGGTTTCTCGCTCAGGTTCGCAATACAGTCGCGGCCATTGTAAAAAACTTTCACCTGAAACTGATCGTTTACCAGCTGTTTTTTTAGTACCTGTGCATACAATTCATTATCCTCTACAATAAATATTTTGTAGTGGCTGTTTATTTTCTGATTGGGCATATTTTGAAGTTTTGATTATTTCTACCATATCCAATTTAAAGTCATCCAAATTTGTCTCAAAATAGGAATAATTTTTCATATTTTTCTCAATATGAAAGAAAAATATTTAATGTGGGAATGTTTTTCAGATATTAGAATTTGTATGCTGCCTTTTGTAAATCGGGTAACGTTTGTATCGGATGCTCCGGTTTCAGGTGCTTTGCAAGGTGTTGATGAATTTTCAACCTGATTTCCTTGGCAGTTTTTGTATCCATCCTGTCGAATGAATGTCCACCGGGAATATCTTCAAAGATTTGGTATTCAAATGGTTTTCCTTCTGCTTTTAACGATTTTATGAGATGTTCAACTTCCAGAACATTTACATCCTCGTCGTTGGTATTGGTGTGGATAAGCAAGGGTGTTCCGTCAAACTTATGGGTGTTCCAGGCGGGTGAGCGTTTTCTGTACTCCTTCACATTGTCATTGGCGCTTTCCCCGATATGGTAATCGGCCTCATACAAATCACGGTATCCTTGTTCGTGGTATCCCATCCGGGCAATCAAATCGCTCACCGGCACTCCGGCAAAAGCCACCTGGTAATCTTCCGGGTGGTCAAAAATATTCATCAGGGTAATTAGTCCCCCGTGGCTCCAACCCATAATCCCAACTCGGTTTTTATCCACAAAACGGTAATTTTCAATCATATAATTCCGGCTGTAATACACATCTTCTGTTTCCCGTCCGCCGTAATCAATTTTTTCATAATGACTTTTTCCGTAACCTGTGCTTCCTCTGTATTCAGGAGCTACAACAATGTATCCCTGGCTAATCAGTTCGCGCACAATATGGGCGTAGTAGGTGGTAAAATCGGCATGGACTCCGCCATGCGGGAGTACAATTAACGGATATTTTTTTGACACATCAACGGTGGTGGGAATAAAAACGTAGGTCCAGAATTTTACCGGATTTCCCGCGCCTTTTGCATGGGGGTTTTCTTCTTTCCATTTCGGTGGCCCGTAAATATACAGTTTATCAACGTGTGCAATATCACCTACTTTGTTGAACCACAAAATGTCGTCAATCATTTTTGCCAGTTGGTCAATCCGGTGATCCATATTTTTATCTGCTTCCTGCAGTTGCCCGATTTCTTTTTGTAAATCACCACTGTTCTGTGCCGCTGCCGCCACAAAAATATAGGCAAAAAGAGTTAAGAACAATATTCGTTTTTTCATCTCATTCAGTTTTTGTTTTTAACGAATCTGAAGTCGCCATCTGTATGACAGCCATTCCGCAATAAATTTGAATCGTGTCTTGCAGCTAAAACCAAAGATTCAGTTTCAGATTTAGGTGCCGGTTTATTATGTTATTTTTTGCAGAATATATCTATAAAAACAAATTATTTGACTGTTTTCAGTCTTCAAATATTAATTTTATAAATGTAAAAAAATCCCGTTATTTGAAACTACTTTCAACCTATGAAATAAAAATTATTGAAAGGATTCATTGCGAAAGATAAAATTTTGAGACGAAAAATTAATATCGTGAACCAACAATAAAGAAAATGAAATACAAAGCTTTTCATAAACTGTCGTACGGATTATATATCATTGCCACTGAGTTGGCAGGGAAAAAATACGGATATATTGGAAATACAGCATTTCAGGTTACATCCAGCCCGTCGCAAATCGCTATAAGCAGTCATAAAAAGAACCACACCACCGACAAAATTATAGGGAGTGGAAGTTTTTCAATGGCGGTGTTGAAAAAGGAGGTAAACACCTCGCTGATTGGCGAATTTGGTTTTATGTCGGGCACCGATATCGATAAATTCAGAAATGTGGAAACCATAACTTCGAAGACCGGGGCACCGATTGTTACCGACTCGGCTGTAGCCTGGTTTGATTGTAAAGTTGTAAAAACCGTTGACCTGGGCACACACATGCTAATTGTTGGCGAGGTACTGGATAGTGATATCCTTTCGGATGAGGAACCACTTACCTATGCGTATTACCGAGAAAAATACAAGATGTTGTCACCCAAAAATTCGCCCACCTATATTGAACGGGATATTCTTGGCAAAGAGGAAGAGCCAAAACCAGAAACTACCGCAGAAAAAGAATCAAATTCCGAAAAAGGCAGTGGTTCGGATAATATGAACACCTTTACATGCACAATTTGTGGCTTCCGTTATGACCCCGAGGAAGGAGATCCGACCATGGGAATTCCTCCCGGAACACCTTTTGAAGATTTGCCTGATGATTACAAGTGTCCGATTTGCAATGCCTCAAAAGAATACTTCAGAGAGGACTGACAAATTATTTGACCTTACAGGTTACAGCGTTTTGTGAGTGCCGTCGCAATACGGTTTGTTACCGGTATGTTTGCACCGGCACAGCCATGCATCTTTTTTTTCGTCGATTTTAAACATTACAGGCGTAAACTCTGTTCCCCGGTGCGATCCGTCGCAAAAGGGCTGGTTGTTGCTTTGTCCGCAGGCACACCAAAAATGAGTGCCGGGTTCAAGCGTAACCATTGCGGGGCTCTTGGCTGCAATTTTTGGTTCTTTCATAATATAAAGCTGTTAACGGTTATTTTAATCGGTAATTTTGTATGCTACTATGCGGTTGTCAAAAAAAGTCGGGACAAGAATCCGGTCATATTTTAATGCAAAATCGATATCTGCCGTGTTGATTTCCTCTTCCGTTGAATCAAGCAGTTGAATTGTTTCTCCGTTTTTGTGAATAAAAATCCGGCCCGGCCAGTTGGAGAATACAAAATCACCGTCGTTGTTTTTTTCCAGTCCGTCAACTCCGCCGGTATCTTCTATCAGGGTATTGATTTTTTGCGTCAGAATATCCACTTCAAAAATGTTGACATCACCTACATAAAGTTTTCCTTTTTCTGTCATTAATCCGTTTGGCGACTGAAACGGTTTCCCTTCCATCCAAACCTTAAATTCGCCGTTGTGCAGCACATAAATTTTTACCGCCCGGTTGTCTGAAACAAATATCATCCCGTTCATACATGCTGCAACATCGTTGAGGAAAATAGCGCCGGGTGCATCATATTTTTTTACTACTTTGCCCTTTTCAATGTCAATTTCAACCAGTTGATCTACGTCCGAAACATACAGTTTCCCTTCCCAAACAGCCATCCCTTTGGGGGCGTTTAGTTTTTTTATCCAGTGCAATTCCTTTTCACTTCCATCGGGATTCAGCTGGCTTATAAATCCGTTACCGTCTTTTTCCGATGGGTCGCCATTAATATTGGCTACATAAATCACATCCCGCGCATCATCGTATAGCACTGATTCCGGTGTCTTCAGTTCGGCGGTAGTTTCCCAGACTTTTTCCACTTTTTGTGCTTTTAATGAACAGATTCCGATACTGAGTATCAAAACCAAACCAATCAAAATTGTTTTCATAATGAATTCATTTTATATTTAACTAAAAAGTTACTAAGTTTCAACTCATTTAACAAATGAAAATGATGTTTTGATAGTGTTTTCAGCAAGTGAAATATAATTCTAAAACCAATGAAAAAGCTTATTCTTTTTGTTCTTGCAGTATTTGTGGTAAAAATGGGAACAGGGCAAAACTCTGAAGACTGGGAAAAGTTGTATGTAGGTACTTTTACTTCAGAGGGTGCGGAGGGAATTTACCTGTGCAACTTTAACCGAAAAACAGGCGATATTCGTCTTGAAACCACGTTTAAAGCCATCGACGATCCCTCGTTTTTGCGACTGTCGGCAGATAAAAAATACATGTATGTGGCAGGCCGTTCGGAAAATGAAATTGAAAAAAGCGGAGGTTATATTTATGCCTACAAAGTGGAACAAAACGGGCGGATTGCATTTTTGAACAAGCAGGTTTCACACGGTCAGGATCCCTGCCATGTGGATGTGTCGCCCGACGGGACGTTTGTGGCAGTTGCCAATT